>NZ_JAZHUW010000026.1:0-29234 GCF_036453465.1 Lactimicrobium sp. | reverse complement strand
TCAACCCGTTGGATTACTATCTTGGGAACCGTGATCAAATACGAATGTAGCGCCGTATACGGAAGACCGTACGTACGGTGCAATGGGAGGGTCGAGCCGCAGGTGCGGCTCACTCTACCCTATTGCTTGTCAATGATGATCAGAATTCTCTTTGCGCCAGGTAATGATACTGGCTGCTGCAAGTCCAATGGCACCAATGATAAGCAGCCATTTTCCGATTCCTGTATGAATATTCAGGCCGGTATCATAACCGGAATAATTCATCCTGGTGGCATAACTGATCTGGTGATGCAGTACAAAAGTGAAGATCAATGCAAATACGGCACCAATGCGCAGAAGCGGCATGTACTTCTTGGCACGGTAAGGAATGATCAATGCAGCAATACCAATGACATCCAGCAGTACTGCCAGCAAAGAGTCAATATCATAGGCATTTCCGCTGATGGAGTAGCTTGACTCAAGCATTGACATCTTGATGGAAAACAGGGGAAATATGGTACCGGCAATCAACAGAACACCACTGATGCCATACAGATAATCCGTCTGGAATGATTTCTTTTCCAGCTGCGGTTTCACTTCGCTGTTTTCAGCTTCAGGTTTCTTTGGCCCCTCTGTGCTCTTCTCTGTGGTATTGGTGTCTGCTGCTGGGCTTTCTTCCTTCTTTTCTTCAGCATTATCTGAAGATTCTGACTTTACTGCAGGATCTTCAGGCTGCGGCTCATCCAGTTTCGCACCGCACCAGGAACAGAAATTCGCATCGTCGCGGTTTTCTTTGCCACATTTCTGACAGGTTTTCATAATATGATCCCTCCTGATCTCTCTATCAGAATTATAGAATGAAATGCACTTCTGTGCGCAAGCATCTGCACATGATATGAAAAAGAGCTTTTATGAGTTGGTGGCAATAATATGCTATTATATGGGAGCTAATCAGCTATCAATTCATAAATGCGACAATATAATATTATTTATATCAGGAGGAACATGATATGACTGTATTAAGAATAGAACAGAGACATACAAGTCTGGCATCACGGATGCTGGATGCAATCCGCCAGGGCATGGAGATTTATGGCTGGACAGCTGTGATGATGGATGGAGCACGCTGCCACAATGCACAGATGATGGATGAGGCAGACAGACATCTGCAGAAAGTGACAAGATAACGTATTACATGGTGATGATCATGACAATTGGCATGATCATCTTTTTTTGTGCTATTCTGGAGAAACAGAGGTAATGATTTATGGAAAACAGTGAATTGATTAAGCTGGCGTTGAAAGCCAGAAAAAATGCGTATACACCGTATTCGCACTGGGCGGTTGGGGCCGCATTGCTTACCGCAGATGGAGAAGTGTTTCAGGGATGTAACATTGAAAATGCGGGCTTTACGGCGACCAACTGTGCCGAACGGACTGCCTTCTTTTCGGCTGTCTGTGCAGGACATCGCGACTTTGTCAAAATTGCCATCGTGGGCGGCAAGGCAGGCGAAGAGCCAACCGTTATCTGTCCGCCATGCGGTGTGTGCCGGCAGGTCATGATGGAATTCTGCAATCCCGATACATTTCAGATTGTGCTTGGCATTGATCCCTCTCATCTGGAAGTTCATACACTCAAGGAGATGCTGCCAATGGGATTCGGACCTAAGGATCTGGATGGTGTGTGCTGATCATCTGGTCTTATAATATTTGCTGAAACTGGATATATTCATATAACCAGTTGACGGTATAATTGCTCTCAAAGAAAAGGGGACAATTATATGGAGAACAAACGAAATCCGGTTCTGCGGCTTTGTGTCATCGGCCTGATGGCAGCACTGGCCTATGTTTCATTCACATATCTGAAAATCAACATTCCAACACCGGGCGGCTATACTGCCTTCCATCTTGGCAATACATTTGATGTACTTGCCGCATTGTTACTGGGCGGTCTGCCAGGCGGCATTGCCGGTGCCATCGGCATGGGCATTGGTGATCTGCTGGATCCGGTTTATATTACCGTTGCGCCAAAGACCATCATCCTGAAACTTGGTATTGGCGTCGTTACCGGCCTGATTGCCCACCATGCTTTTCATATCAACCGTCTTTCCGGGAAGAAACTTGTCTGGGCAACTGTGATATCCTGTGCGGGCGGCATGTTATTCAACTGCATTGGTGAACCGCTGTTTGGCTATTTCTATACAGCCTATATTCTGGGTGCACCAGCCAAGGCTGCAGCTGCTCTGGCCAAGTGGAATGCCGTAACGACTTTCACCAATGCAATTCTGGCCGTGATTATTGCCAGCATCCTGTATCTGGCACTAAGACCGCGCTTGGCGAACAATGGCACATTGAAGAAGATTGGTCCAAAGTATTAATGGATCGATTTCTCGATTCAGGCATCTGCGGATGCCTTTTTTGTTCAGCAAGACTACAATAAGGATGATATCTGGAGGTGTGATATGGGTGTGCTGCAGGTAAAAAGAATTTATCTGGCTCCTGAGGAAACAGATGGCTGCCGGATTCTGGTGGACAAGCTGTGGCCAAGAGGGATTTCCAAAGAGAAGGCTATGCTTTTCTATTGGGCAAAAGAAGCTGCGCCAAGCAATGAACTGCGCAAACAGTTCCATGCGGACCATGACTTTGATGCCTTTAGGACAGCGTATCTGAAAGAACTGGATGACAATGCAGCTGCATTGGATCTGCTTGCTGTGGTCAAACAACATCTTGCAAATGAGAATGTGACACTGGTCTTTGGCTCCAAAGATGAAGCACATAACAATGCGCCTGTACTGGCAGCGTGGCTGCAGTCAAAACTGGACTGATACATACTGAATGGGTACAATTTCTGCATGAACAGAAAGTATATATTCCTTGATATTGACGGCACGCTGTACAGCGTCGCCCAGGGCGGCATCCCTGCCAGCGCTGAGCAGGCAATCTTTGCGGCCAGACATAACGGCCATAAGATTTTTCTGTGTACAGGCAGATCTCTGGCGGAGATTGTAAGTTATCTGGACTATAAATGTGACGGTTTCATCATGGGCGCCGGGGCAATGGTATATGCCGAGCGCAAACGGATCTTTGACCATCCCATTCCAGAAGAAGATGTGACCCGGTTCCGGCAGCTGCTGGATTCTATGGGCTTAGGCTATTCGCTGGAAGGCAGTGCCGGTGCCTATTGTTCCCCAGCCGGCTATGAAAAGCTGTTATGGTATTTCTCCGGTGGTGCGAAGGATCGCAGCGTGCAGATTGCCAACGCTGAGAAAAACTGTACATATCCGGTATCTTATGGCGATGAAGAATCAGATCATATATATAAAATCTGTGCATTTGGAGACAGCTGGGAACCAAAGTATCCAGAACTCGAAAAACGTTTGCAGGAACCATATATTCTGACCCAGTCCATGAATCTGCCCGATGATCATTTCTGCATTGGTGAGATTACCAATGGACAGATTAATAAAGGTACAGGCATCGGCCATGTGCTTTCGTATTATGGCGGCAGTGTGGAAGATACGATCGGCATTGGTGACAGCAGCAATGATATTCCGATGTTCAAAGCTGTGCATCATGCCATTGCCATGGGCAATGCCACCCCTGTCACAAAAGAAGCGGCGGATTGGGTGACGGCAGATATCGGCAGCCATGGCATCCTGATTGCCTTTCTGCATGAAAATCTCATTACGGTACAGCAGTATGATGAATTACTGGAAGCACTGGCCCGCCAGGAAGGAAGTCAAAGATGATGAATCAGATGGAAATACAGGATGGCTTTGATACATGGAATGAACATGTGCTGACCATGATTACCCTGATGAACAGTGATGATCCTGCTTTGATCGGGCTGCAGATTGATGGTAAACAATATGCTGGCCATGAGCTTGCGGCCCATCTGCAGGATAAACAGGCAGCCTTTGTTTTTACAAAGCAATTGCAGAGTGCAAACCAGATGGTTTATACGGGAAAATCATCCATACTGCACGACATCTCTTTGTCATTTGCACGTGATCAGAAACCGGTGCTGCGCTATGATGGCACACCTGCAGAAGCAGATGAATTTGTCTATCAGCTGATCAAAGCTGTTGGCATGATCTTTCCCCAGGTCAACAAGCTGTATGCCGGGACAGTACACTTTGCCTCAGGTTCTTTGATCATTGATCAGAAAGTTGTTCTGGATGACAGAATGACATGGGATGCGTTCCAGAAGACACGTCTGTTTCGTGATGCACTTCCTCCTGTATCAAAGGATAAAGTGAATATCGGCCGGCCGGTATCATTGTTTGGCAGAGAATGGGTGATGTCGCTGCATTTTGGTAAGAAGAACCTGTCTTTGATCAGTATGCGGCTGATTATGCCTGGTAAGGATGGACAGGCTCATTATCAGAATCTTAACGATGATGAGATGCGTCTTGGCTTTGATCAGGCATGTGCATTGCTGAATCATGCCAGCGGCCAGGAAGGATTCCGCCAGAAGCTGAATGGTATGGTATGCTATGGCTATGAGAAGCTGAACGTGATGGCTGTTCAGGACAGACAGGATGCGTGTGTCTGCTTTGTGATGATGTTTGGAAGGGATGATGCCTGATGTCGAAAGATCTGACGCTGCTTCTGATTGTGATTGGTGCTGCGGCCTTTGCACTGCTGTTTGCAATCGATCTGATGCTGACGGTGCATCATCCGGTGACCCGCAAGTCAAAGGCAAAGTGCACAGGCATTGCCAATGGCTATATCATGCACCGGACATCTGTTTCAAAGACAGTTGATAATATCAGCGTACAATACAGTGTCTATGGCATCTTCTATACACTGATTGAAGGTGTTCCATCAGATGACAGGCTGTTCCGGGAAGGGACACAGACACGTGTTTTCTATAATCCGGCGATGCCATTTGTTGCTTATCTGAAGGATAAGGAACAGCTGAAAAAATAATATTGTTAATACTCACAATTGCGGATGGGCATTTTCTTCTGGAATGCTAAACTGATAACAGGCAGTATTTCTGCCAGCAGGCATTCTATGCCTGCTGAAAGGCGGGCTGTACTTTGATACTTTCCGCAAACTGATATCTGGTTCCTGCCTTTCCTTGTTTAGACCGGTTAAGCCGGTCTCTTTTTGTATGAAAAAGCCGCGTGATCTCACGCGGCATCGCTTACTTTGTATCGTTATGTTTTGGTCTTGGCGGCAGAATGGTAAGATGCTCATCCTTCATCTGTGCCAGTTTGGCTGCCGGACCAATGATGCATACCGGTCCCTCTTTCATGGCATCAGAAAGCTTTGTGCCAAGTACATCCAGTTTCTGGATGGTACTGTGCAGCATCTTCCGGCGGTTTTCGCATCTGGTCTCATACGAGATGCGGCCAAACCATCTGGCATCAGACACAATGATGCGGCTTCTTGGTGAAAGCAAAGGCGAGACAGCGGCAATGGCACCGATCACATAGGATGTAATATCCATGTTTTCCTCTGCTTTTTCATGCAGATAAGTGCCGATATTGGCAAAGGCATGCAGGGCATTGGCAGGATCCGGATCACGGTAGGAGTAGGCTGTTACCCCGCCAAGGGAATTGCCGGAGATGCCGGTGCCATAGGCACCGCCCTTGACTCTGACTTCATTCCACAGCCAGTCATAGGTCAACAGATGTGTCATGACATGGATATGGGCATCATATGCCGGCAGAAGAACACCTCTGGCAGCATAGGAAACATCACCCGGGATCACAATGCCTTCATTCTGCTTTGCAAGCAGCGGATAATGTACCTTTGCCCGATGAGCATCTCCCTTTGGCAGGCCATCAATCAGGGCATGCAGCCAATCGATTCCACCATCTTCTGTAACAGAAATGGTCAGACGGGAAGTAAGGAAGAGATTGTCACGGAACAGTTTAAGATCCTGGATCACTTCATCAATTTTGTCGGCATAATCGGCTTCCAGGCTTTCCAGCCATCTGCCGCTGGTAAAGCCGGCAGTATATTCTGAGAAGACGCCGTCAGCACTGAGACGTGCATTGATGCGTCCTGCCGCAAAAGCATGGCCGCTGCTTGTCAGTGTCTGCTCAAAGTCCTGCACGGACTGGCGCAGCAATGGCAGAATCAGCTTTGGATCAAACTGTGTTTCCGTCAGGATTTCTTTGATCAGATCCAGTGCTTTCTCTTTGTTAGCAGAAAGGACGGAGCAGCGTACAGCAATCATCGGGAGTGTTGCGGCTGGATCACAATCCGGGGCATAGGAAACCGGTGTAAAGGTGAGCGAACCGATCCATGTATGCACAAGTTTCTGCAGCTGGGCTACGGTGTGATGGGCGGTAGGCAGTTCACCAAGCAGGCTTGTCAGAAAGCCAGCCTCTGGCAGCATCTCTCTTCTTAATCCGGCAATGTTGAAGTACAGATTGAGATAGACAATGCCGGAAGGCTCTTTCGGATACACAAGCACCGGTACATCGTTGTATTCTGTCTCTTCATATTCATCTTTCCGCGGAACTTTCTCCACATCATCCAATGTCAGCTTTGGCAGAGTGTTCAGGTTTTCTGTGCTGTCAGGAGCAGCCTGCCATGCCTCAAGTGATTTTGTGGCTTTGACCATCGCATTGACATCCGGCCAGCTTTGTTTTGCATCGGAAAGCTTTTTCTGTTCTGCTTCTACCCGTGCTTTACCGGCATTTCTGTCTGCCACAGCAATCACGGTCTGCAGTCTGCCGTCATCCGCAAAGAACTCATCCAGCAGCTTCTCAAAGTAACCGGAATCTGCTTCTTCACGGAGCTGCTGATATAATGAGCCGACATTGAGATACAGGGCAGGATCACCGCCATACAGCCAGCTTTCCATGGCATCCTCGGCATTCATGACACCGCTTGGTTCCTGCTTTTCACGATAATGGAATTCCATCTGGTTCAAGGCAGCAGTCAGCTCACTCTTATCAATGCCCTTTTTGCGCAGTGAGGCAATGACATCCTTGATGACGGCTTTGATCTCATCCAGCTTCTCCGGCTGGGTATTGCGCACGGTGAGCAGGCAGTATGGCTGCTGGATGCCATCATACAGGTCAAAGGAAACATCTTCACACAGTCCTTTTTCCAGCAGCGGCTTCTTCAATGGCGCATCATTGTTGCCGGTGAGTACTTCCGACAGGGCGGAAAGGGCAATGTTTCTTCTGGCATCATCAAAGCGTGACATGATGCGGCCAAAGCTGATGATGGAACGGTTCTTGTCATCCTCTTCTGCAGAGATTTCAAAGGGTACCGTGATGGTTCTGCCTTCGGCAGCCTGCTGCATGGGAATCTCAAAGTCCTGGTCCATCTTTGTGCCTTTGGCAAGGTAATTCTCATCGATATAGGTGAGAACTTTTTCGACATTCAGATCACCATCCAGCCAGATTCTGGCATTGCCAGGCTGATAGAACTTCTTATGGGCAGCCACAAAATCTTCATAGCTGAGATCGGTGATGCAGGCAGGATCGCCGCCGGACACATACTGATAGCAGGAGTCCGGGAAGAGCAGACGATTCATGGCATTCAGCACCGTCTCATCCACATTGGCAAAGGCACCTTTCATCTCATTGAGCACTACGCCTTTGTATACCGGCTGCTCATCTGCCTTGTGGATCTCATAGTGCCAGCCTTCCTGATAGAAGATATTGGGATTATGGCGCACAGCCGGGCAGAAGACAGCATCCAGATACACAGACATCAGGTTCATGAAGTCTTTCTCATTGCGGCTTGAGATCGGATATATCGTTTTATCATCAAAGGTGATGGCATTGAGAAAGGTGTTCATACTGCTTTTGAGCAGTTCGACAAATGGCTCCTTGACCGGGTAGCGGTCACTGCCATTGAGCACGGAATGCTCAAGAATATGAAAGACGCCGGTGTCATCAGACGGAATGGTCTTGAAACAGATGGCAAACGTCTTGTTTTCATCATGATTGTTCAGCCAGCAGATGCGGGCACCGGTTCTGATATGCCGGTACTCATACAGTTCTGCCTGAAAGTCTGGCAGAAAACGGGTGCTGACCAGTTCATAGTTCTTGATGGAATGATTTCCTTCCACGTGTATTACCTCCAGTTACAACCGCTATTATAAGGAAAACAAGAGAAATGGGGTGGAAAGTGAACGAATTTCACGAAAGCAGAAAAGAATTTCTGTAGGCATGTTTTGATTGACTTTCTATAATGGCTGAGAATGCAGGAGGCATAACAAATGGTTTTAAATGCAGTAAAAGATCTGACAGCCTATGGAATCAGACATCATTTGATTGGTCCTGAGGATGCCGTTTATGCAGGCAACCAGCTGCTGGATGTGATGAAGCTGGAACCGCCGGCAGATTTCCAGATTGATGGGGGAGATGGCAGCCGGCCGCTGGAAGAGATTCTGAAGGAACTGCTGGATGATGCCGTATCAAGAGGAGTGATTGAGGATGGCACAGCCACCCGTGATCTGTTTGATACACGGCTGATGGGTGTATTGACACCACGCCCTTCCCAGGTGATTTCACAATTTCATCAGTATTATCAGGAAAGCCCGGAAAAAGCGACGGATTATTTCTATCAGCTGAGCTGTGACAGTGATTATGTACGTACTTACCGGATTGTCAAAGACCGCAGATGGAAGACGGCAACGCCGTATGGTGATTTTGATATCACCATCAATCTTTCCAAGCCGGAGAAGGATCCCCGTGCCATTGCGGCAGCACTGAAGAAGAAGCAGGAAATGTATCCGAAGTGCCTGCTGTGCCGTGAAAATGAAGGATATGCAGGCCGTCTTGACCATCCGGCCAGACAGACCATCCGGCTGATCCCGTTAACCCTGGATGGGGCACGCTATTATATGCAGTACAGTCCGTACAGCTATTATCATGAGCACTGCATCGTGCTGTCCCAAAAGCATGAACCGATGCATATTGACCGCCATGCCTTTGCCAGCCTTCTGGACTTTGTGCATCAGTTTCCGCATTACATGATTGGATCCAATGCGGATATTCCGATTGTAGGCGGCTCCATTCTGACCCATGAACATTTCCAGGGAGGAAAGTATGAATTTGCCATGGCAAAAGCACCCATCCGCCAGACATTTACAATTCCGGGTTTTCAGGATATTCAGGCCGGCATTGTCAAATGGCCGATGAGCGTCATCCGTCTTGTTTCCAAAGACAGAGAACAGCTTTGTGACTGTGCAGATCATATTCTGCAGACATGGATTCATTACAGCGATGAGGAAGCAGGCTTCCATGCCTTTGATGGTGATGTGCGCCACAATACCATCACGCCGATTGCCCGCAAACGGGATGGAAAGTATGAGCTGGACCTGGTGCTGCGCAATAACTGCACAAGTGAGAAATATCCGTTTGGCATTTTCCATCCGCATCCGGAATATCATCACATCAAGAGAGAAAATATCGGCCTGATTGAAGTCATGGGTCTGGCGGTGCTGCCTTCCCGTCTTTTGAAAGACATGGAAAAGATGAAGGAAACTGTGATGAAAGGACAGGATGTATCGGCTGTTCCTGCTCTGGAAGCACATGCGCCATGGCTGAAAGAAGTAGAACAGCGCCATCCTGAGATTGCAGGCAGCACAGATGGAAATCTGGTTGACAGTGTGCTGCAGCAGGAAGTCGGCACGGTATTCCTGCATGTATTGGAAGACTGCGGCGTGTTCAAGGATACAGAGACAGGACGTGCACAGTTTGCACGTTTCCTGCAGACACTGGGTGCATAATGATATCGGCAGGATATAATGGAATAGCAAAGGAGAAAATGAAAATGAAGATTCTGGTGACTGGCGGCACAGGTTTTATTGGCAGCCATACATGTGTTGAACTGCTGAATGCAGGCTATGACGTTGTTATTGCTGACAACCTGTACAATTCCAAGGAACTTGTTGTGGACAGAATTGAAAAGATCACAGGAAAGCGCCCTGCTTTCTATAACATTGATGTAGCGGACCGCAAGGCTCTGAATGATCTGTTTGACCGTGAAAAGATTGATGCAGTCATTCATTTTGCCGGCTATAAGGCGGTTGGTGAATCGACCCGCAAGCCGATTGAATACTATACGAATAACCTGAATACAACTCTGGTGCTGTGTGATGTCATGCGCCATCATGGCTGCAAGCGTTTTGTCTTCTCGTCCAGTGCAACAGTGTATGGTGATCCGGCCTTTGTACCGATCACGGAGGAGTGCCCGCTTGGTGTGACAACCAATCCGTATGGTGAAACCAAGTCCATGCAGGAAAGAATCCTGACAGATATCTGGAAAGCAGACAATGAGTGGCAGGTCATGCTGTTAAGATACTTCAATCCGATTGGTGCTCATGAGTCCGGTCTGATTGGCGAAGATCCAAAGGGTATCCCGAACAATCTGCTGCCGTATGTCAGCCAGGTTGCCCTGGGCAAGCTGGAGAAGGTGCATGTCTTTGGTGATGACTATGACACACCGGATGGCACCGGCGTGCGTGACTACATCCATGTTGTGGATCTGGCCAAGGGACATGTCAGCGCCATCCGCGGCTTTGATAAGCTGAAGGGTGTCAATATCTTCAATCTTGGCACAGGTGTCGGCTACTCTGTGCTGGATATCATCCATGCCTTCTCCAAAGCATGCGGCAAGGAAATTCCGTATGTGATTGATCCGCGCCGCCCTGGTGATATCGCAACATGCTATTCTGATCCGACAAAGGCATATAAAGTGCTTGGCTGGAAGGCAGAAAAGAATCTGGATGACATGTGCCGTGATGCCTGGAACTGGCAGGTAAAAAATCCAAACGGTTACGGTGACTAACAGGCAGGCTGCAAAGGCAGCCTGTTTTTCTTCTTCAAATTCATATCAAAATACTGGACATTTGAAAAAGTTCAGGTAACATAGTCTTTGTCAGGAGGATCCCATATGAAGATGGTAACAGTATTCACGGCCGTATGTTGTTGCATGTATCATACCGGGATTCACCTTGCGTGATTCACGTATTTTACGTGCATCAGAAGTGATTTGCAGTGATACCCGGTGTAAAGAGATACACCGGGTTTTTGTTTGGAAAAAGGAAAAAGGAGAAAATTATGAGCAAGATTTACACATCCGTAGAGCAGCTGATTGGCAATACGCCGCTGCTGGAACTGACAGGTATTGAAAAAGAGTATGGTGTCAAGGCAAAGCTGCTGGGCAAGCTGGAGTATCTGAATGCGACCGGCTCCATCAAGGACAGAATTGCCAGACAGATGATTGATGATGCAGAAAAGGACGGCCGCCTGCAAAAAGGTGGTACAATTATTGAACCTACTTCTGGCAATACCGGCATTGGCTTAAGTGCTGTTGGTGTTTCCAGAGGATACAGGGTAATTATCGTGATGCCGGATTCCATGTCGGTGGAGCGCCGCAAGCTGATGAAGGCCTATGGCGCTGAGCTGGTGCTGACAGAAGGTGCCAAAGGTATGAAGGGTGCCATGGCAAAGGCAGATGAACTGTCCAAGGAGATCCCGGGTTCCTGGGTTGCCGGCCAGTTTGTCAATCCTTCCAATGTGAAGGCACACTACACAACCACAGGTCCGGAAATCTGGAATGATACCGATGGCAAGGTTGATATCCTTGTGTCTGGTGTCGGTACCGGCGGAACACTGACAGGTACCGGTAAGTATCTGAAAGAGAAGAACCCGAATGTCAAGGTTGTGGCAGTGGAACCGGATTCTTCGGCAGTGCTGTCTGGTGAGAAACCAGGTCCGCACAAGATTCAGGGTATTGGCGCCGGCTTTATTCCGGAAGTGATGGATACAAGTCTGATCGATGAGATTGTGCGCATCACCAATGATGAAGCACTGAAGGTAGGCAGTGAGTTCGGCCGCCGCACCGGTGTACTGGTAGGTATCTCTTCCGGTGCGGCAGTGGCAGCAGCCATCAAGCTGGCACAGCGTGAAGAAAATGCCGGCAAGAATATTGTTATTATTCTGCCGGATTCCGGAGACCGTTATCTTTCTACATCAATGTTTGCAGAGTAAGTAAATTACAGGAGGACACATGAGCAAGGCAGCAGAAATTCTGGCAGAACTGGATCATATCAATGATCCATCTTTGATGGCATCCTCGGGTCTGCCAGACCGCAAGGTGATCGTATATCTTCTCAAAGAAGCACAGGTCATTCTGCTGCCAGGGTACTATCATTTCTCTGACCTGAGTCCGATGGAAGCCTTTGTGGAGCTGCAGGCATGCCTTGAGAAGGAAATCCGCATTGTCAACAACCGGATCGGTGATCCTTCTGTGGATGCCTCAGCCATTGCGGATACCTTCATGTCCTCTTTACCACAGGTGAAGAAGCTGTTGATGAGTGATCTGCAGGCCATCTATGATGGTGATCCTGCTGCTAAAAGCAAAGCAGAGATTATTCTCTGCTATCCGGGCTTCTATGCAGTCATGATTTACCGTATTGCCCATGTCCTGTATTCCCTGCATGTGCCTTATCTGCCCAGAGTGATGGCCGAATATGCCCATGAAAAAACCGGTATTGATATCAATCCCGGTGCCACCATCGGCGCATATTTCTGTATTGATCATGGCACTGGCATCGTCATTGGTGAAACGGCTGTGATCGGGGAACATGTCAAGCTGTATCAGGGCGTAACCATTGGTGCCCGCAGTTTCCAGCTCGATAAAGAGGGCAATCCGGTCAAAGGCGGCAAGCGGCATCCGGATATCGGCAGCCATGTTGTCATCTATGCCAATGCGACCATTCTCGGCGGTGATACTAAAGTAGGAGATCATTCCGTGATCGGCGGCAATGTCTGGCTGCTGCACAGTGTGCCGCCGGGATCTGTGATCTATTACACAGGCAGTCAGAAATAAATGAAGAAAACAGAATCTCTAGCGGGATTCTGTTTTTGCTCTGGCAGTATGTACTTCATTCAGAAAGACTTCTGAGCGAAGCAGGTCTGCTTTCAGTGCTGCTTGGATGAAATCATTCAGACTGCAGCTGCGGCTGTCGGCTGCCTCCTGCAGATCTTTGACAAGGTCTTCGTCCAGATTGAGTTCAATTTTCATGATCAAGCCTCCCCGTGGTCAACATCATTATATCGGTTTGCCTTCATGAATGGAATCATTCATGATAAAAGTCCATTAAACATGGTATTTGTGCCTGAGGTATGTTTATTGTGCCGCCTTCATGTTCTGCTAGTATAATGACAGGAAATGAGAGAGGGTTTGATGATGTTTCAGAAGATTGGAAATTATTTGAAGAAAAAATATGCCGGTACAGACCGTAAGACCGTGATTGTCTATATTGTTCTGCGTGTTCTGGTCGTGCTGTCTTTGATCCGTGAGCTGACAAAGGGCGATTTAAACAATGCAGTGCTCTGTATCCTGTCTCTTGTTCTGTTTACACTGCCCCATCTTGTCTCGTCCCGTTTCCGCATCACGCTTCCCAGTGCCCTTGAAATCATCATTTATCTGTTTATTTATGCAGCGGAAATCCTTGGTGAAATCAATAATTTCTACATGATTATTCCCTTCTGGGATACCATCCTGCATACGATTAATGGATTCCTGTGTGCAGCCATCGGCTTCTCGCTTGTGGATCTGCTGAACCAGCACAGCCACCGTCTGAATCTGTCACCGCTGTATCTGTGCATTGTATCCTTCTGCTTTTCCATGACGGTTGGTGTCTGCTGGGAATTTATTGAATTTTCGGCTGACAGCCTGGTGCGTACGGATATGCAGAAAGATACATGGGTGCATAGTATTTCCAGTGTGGCCTTGAATCCGGAGAAAAAGAATAAGCCGGTCATCATCAAAGGAATCAAAAAAACCGAGCTCTATCTGGAAGATGGCTCGGTGTATACGATGGATAACGGCTATCTGGATATCGGCCTGATTGATACGATGTCAGATCTGTTTGTCAATCTGGTCGGTGCAGCAGTGTTCAGTGTGTTCGGCTATTTCTATGTGACAAACCGTGATAAAAAGTCCATTGTGACAAATTTTATTCCGCGGCCTATGGATCAGTCTTCTGATCCGGAAAATGCCTGAAGAAACAGGTTATTGACCAAGGAAGGAAGATACGTTGTCTGGCGTGATTTTCTGATACGAAGAATAATAGCTGTGGCCGTCCTGCAGGTTGAGATCCTGCAGGCTTTTATTGTTCATCAAAGCATCCGCAAGCTGATAAATCTTTTCCGCCTGATCTTTGTAGTTGTTATATACAGTGCCGATGATTTTCCCGCTATTGACCAGACTGATGCCTTCTTTCGTGCCATCAATGCCGGCAATGGCAGGACGCATATCCATAGAGATGCCGGCATCATCATAGGCCTGCACAGCACCGGCTGCCATTTCATCATTGTTGCACAGAAGCAGTTCGATATACGTTCCATCTTTAATGAGCTGTGAGGTTTTGTCATAAGCTTCATCACGCTGCCAGTCACAGATGGCATAGCCGGCTTTTTCAAGGGAAATACCGGCTTCATCAAGCGTAGAAACAGCGGTTTCAGAACGGATGATGGTATCCTGGTGGCCGGGCTCACCTTCCAGTATATAGTACTGGATGATGCCATCCTGATTGCGGTCTGCTTCGGGATGGGTGGCCAGCCAGTTGGCTGCGATCTGTCCCTGCAGACGGCCGCTTTCTTCGGCATCGGCGCCGACATAGTACAGTTTCTCCCAGCGCGTCAGATCGCTTTGTACCGGTTCCCGGTTGAAAAAGATCACCGGAATATTTTTATCCATGGCGGCATTGATGATCGTGGAAGTGGCGGATCTGTCCACCAGATTGATGCAGAGAATATCGGCACCATCATCAATCAGATCATTGACCTGATCGTTTTCATTGAGCTGGGAGCGGCCGGCATCCGTAATAGAGACATGGATGCCGTCTTTTTCCGCTTCAGAGGAAAGGGTATCACAGATCGAGGAGATAAACGTATCGCTGCCATCATAAACGGCAACACCGATACTGTATGTTTTCTTGGATGGGGCAGCACTGCAGCCCGAAAGGGACAGTGCCAGCGCACAAAGGATTGCAAGTTTCTTCATGTTATTTCATTGGGAACAGAAGTTTCTGGTTCTGATCAGTAAACATATTGTCTTTGGTGATGACCTTGAAGTCAATGGTGCCGCTCTGCATGGCAGTGTGCTTCTGCAGACGGCGGGCAAGCTGTTCAACGGCCTGATAGCCCATGGCATATTCATCCTGGACAATCAGCTTGTCAATCAGGCCGACATCCGTGTAGTAAATGCATTTGTCAGAAGTGCCGATGCCGTACAGAGCAGGGGCATCTGCCTGATCCAGCATGCAGTAATCAATAGCGGTTTCCAGGGCAGTATTGTCCAGAGCAACCATGACATCTACCGGTGATGTGCCAAGCAGAGACTGCAGTTTTTCAACCGTTGTTGTATCGCTGTACAGCAGCCAGGAAATCGTGCCGCCGTTTTCATTCAGCGCATTCATCAGTCCGGTAAGGCGCTGTGCTGTGCGGGTGGCATTGCTTTGACCAGCCAGAACGCCAACCGTGAAAGATGTGTCTTTGTGCATGCGGCTGGCCTGGATGCCGAGTGAATTGCCCGCGGCTTCGTTGTTCATGCTGAGAACACTGACATTGTCCTGATCTACAGAAACAATGCTGTCACACAGGACAACCGGTACTTCTTTTGCGGTCTGCTGAATAAAGGCCTCTGCATCTGTGCTTGTGATGAGCTGGGTAATGATGCCTTTGGCACCCTGGGATATTTCCTGCTCGATGACATCTTTTTCCTGCTGAGAGCCGGAGAAGGCATCGGTTTTCACGATATTCAGATCAATGGAATATTCTCTGGCCGCCGCCCGCAGGCCGCTCTTGAAGTTAGACCAGCGGGCACTGCCGGAATCCGGTACAACAACAGAAATTTCAACAGGAGGCGTACTTTTTTCAGGAAGGTTGGCAATGATCCCGGCCACAAGCGCACACAGCACCAGTGCACCGCAGATCATAAAGACCAGGGAATCATTCAGCCTGCGGCGGTTCATGGCCATCACCTTCCTTTCCGTTTTCATAGCGTTCCAGATTTTCCTGGGTTGCTTCAATGGCAGGAATGTGAATGGTGACGGTCGTGCCTTCATCCAGTTCACTTTCCACTTTCAGGCCATAGCCTTCGCCAAAGCGCAGCCGCAGCCGCTTATCGACATTGATCAGACCGACGCCGGACCCATGCTTTTCCACGGCTGGCCGTTTCTTTTCATCCAGGATGGAATTCACTTCTTCCGGGGTCATGCCATAGCCGTTATCAGAGATGGAAATGTAGATATCACTGCCATCCTTCCAGCCATGGATCCGGATTTCACCATCCTGCTCGGCTTCCTTGATGCCGTGATAGATAGCATTTTCCAATATTGGCTGGATGACAAGCTTGACAATCATGTCATTTTCAATGCCGTCTTCGATTTCGTAGTAGTCTTTGAATGACTGCTTGTAGCGGATCTTCTGGATGGCAAGGTATGCCTGGGCCTGCTTGATTTCATTGCCAATGGAGATCATGGCTTTGCCGCGGTTGAGCGACATGCGGAAGAAGGATGCCAGCTGGGTAATCATATACACAGCTTCCTGGTCTTTGCCGCCTTCAATCATCCAGACGATGGAATCCAGTGTGTTGTACAGGAAGTGAGGATTGATCTGTGCCTGCAGAGCATCCAGCTCACTGCGGCGCTTGTCTTCCTCTTCTTTGACCATATCATCCATCAGGCGGTTGATCTGGTTCATGTAGTTATGCAGCGTACTGCCAAGCTCCTGGACTTCCTTAGAGCCATTGGCATAAACATTGTCAGGAATGTTGCGGACACCTTCCATGTTGGCAATGGCGTCATTCAGGCGGATCAAAGGCTGTGATACACGGTTGGCCAGAGCACGGTTGATCAGGATCATGACCATGATGGTCAGACAGATAATCATGATAATCAATGATCTGGTGCTGCGGGCATCAATTGCCAGTGCACTTGATGGAATCACGCTGACAAGCTTCCAGCCGGTATATGAGACAGTATCCACAACGACAATCATCTTTTTACCGCCATAGGTTTCCTGATGGGCACCATCCTGCTCACGCAGCACTTTGGATGTCGCTTCCTGATAATGTTCTGCCTGGATCTGTGACTGATAGGGGTGGTAGATCATACTGCCATCACTGGAAGCCAGATAGCTGTAGCGGCTGGAGAGATCCTGATTGGTGCTTTCCAGCAGCTGCTCGAGATCCTGATAATTCATATCAATCAGCAGGACGCCGCGGCTGGAGGTGCCGTTTTCATTCAGGTCCACAGCCATGGATAAAGAGATTACCCAGTTATAGTCATAGGTTTTTGAAACAAACAGATTCTGAATATGGGGCTGAGAGAAATGCACATTTTCTACTTCCGCCAGGGCATCGGTAAACCATGACTGTTCTTTTGGATCTGCCCCTGGCTTCAAAGGCGTATTGGGAGCAGCGGTAATCAGGGTGCCATCGTCTTTGAACAGGGCAATGGAGACAATCTCATCACTGTTGGCGGCATACAGCAGAGAGATTCGATCAGAGAGGTCAGTGCTGCTGATGTCCGTGCCTTTTATGACATCATAGTACAGAGCATTGGCAATGCCGCGCATACTGGAAAGATATGCCTCGATATTGACTACTTCCTGGCGGGAAACATTGCCGGTGCTTTCTATCAGCATCTTTTTGGTGCGGGTTGTAAACAGGCTGTAAAAGGACAGGCCGAGAATAGACATGATCATCAGTGAGGCAAGTGTATAGGAGATCAGGATGATCACCCGGATGGAACGGGGCTGTCCCTGCGCTTTTCGTCTCATTGCCGGCCTGCTTTGTATTTGCTTGGTGAAACACCGAACTTGCGGCGGAAGACATAAGAGAAGTAATTGGGATCATTGTAGCCAACCTGAGTGGCAACAATATAGGCCTTCTCATTCTGCTCTACCAGCAGATCCGCGGCTTTGTTCATGCGCACATCGGTCAGATAGCTGACAAAGCTCTGGTTTGTTTCACGCTTGAATACGGTGGAAAAGTAGCATCCGGACACCCCCAGCACATGGCACAGCGTATTCAAAGAAAGATCGGAATCCATATAGTGCTCATTGACATAGGCTTTTGCTTTCTCAACAAAGTCACGGGTGGAAGAAGAACGTTTTTCATGCAGTTTTGCCTGCATATCCAGACATACATTCATCGTCCATGTTTTGACGGTATCAGGATCACGGGACTGCAGGTTCTGCCAGTCAATGGCATCCTTGCCAAAGATTTCCTGGGTATCCAGATTGTTATTGCGGGCAAAGCGGCCCAGTCTGCCGACCAGGTCCATGACAAACAGATTGTAGGTAATGACAGAGGAGATGCCGGCATTGGCATCAAAGTACTTATTGATGGCTGCCTTGAGTTTGGCAGGATCTTCCAGGGAAATCTGTTTTATTAGTTCACGCAGATCGGCATCGCTTGTATCCGTCGCTTCCTCATTTTCACTTGGCGCAATTTCAGTGATGTTTATAGCCTGGCAGGATCCGTAGATGACACGATAGGAAACGGCCTGGCGGGCACCGGCATAGGAAGCAGATATTTCCGATGGTGAGGAACATACCTGGCCGATACCGGCGGTGACAACGGCATTGACCATGCTGTGGGCAAGCCGGCAGAAGCGGTCAAGCTCATCTGTGAATTCAGTGATGTCCTCTTTTTTCTGCAGAGAAATCACCATGCACAGATGGGACAGATAATTGAAGTAGTGGGGCTGCCAGCGGCTGGAAATCTTTTCCTGGGCAAGCTTGCGCACACTCATGAACAGCAGCATGTAATCCATTCCCTTTGGTACATGGGTGGTGCTTGTGTACAGCACGGCAGCGGCATAGTATGGACCGGGAATCGAAATCTGATAGTCATGGAGATACTGCTGGTACTCCTCGGGCGGGATACTGCCCTGAACAAGAGAGGCAAAGAAGTTTTCCTGCAGAACGGGGAGGGACTGCCGGTAATAGTTTTCCAGCATCTGCTGGTTCTGGCGGTCACTGATCTCTTTGTCCAATGCATTCTTGATGCGGGTGAATACCTGCTGCAGCTGCTGGGCATCAATCGGTTTGAGCAGATATTCTTCGGCATTGAGGGAGACGGCTTCCTTGGCATATTCAAATTCATCAAAGCCGGAAAGAATAATGATGCGGATGTTGGGATAGAGCTGCTTGAGCTGCCTGCTCAGTTCCAGACCATCCATGTATGGCATCTTGATATCAGTCATGACAATGTCCGGATGTACCTGCTCGGCTAAGTCCAGTGCTTCTAAGCCATTGGCAGCATAGACCGGGTCTTCCAGGCCGATGGCATCCCAGTCGATGCGCTGCCGGATGACATCCATGACATCCTTTTCATCGTCAACAAGCATTACTTTATATTTATTCATAGCAACCTCGCGTGGTTCAATTATAAGCTTGAAAATGCAGTTTGTATGCCTTTACGGGAAGATTCCGGGCATCATCATCCCTCAGTCAATTGTGAAATTCTCATGAAAAATCTTTAATGATTCATCAAAAAATATTCTATGTTGAAAGATGAAAGCGCTTGCTAAAGTAAAGGTGCGTTGAGGGAAACCTCAAAAATTCACAAGGAGGGAAATAATTGTGAACAAGAAAAAAGCATTAAGCATTCTCACGACGGTTGCAATGTCGGCTGGCCTGCTGGCTGGCTGCGGCGGCGGATCGTCCACAGCAGTTGCATCTTCTGATGCCGGCAGCAAGTCTTCCGGCTCCAACGCTGACAAGCCTCTTGTATGGTTCAACCGTCAGCCGTCCAACAGCTCCACTGGTGAGCTTGACATGACTGCTCTGAACTGGAACAAGGACACGTACTATGTAGGATTCGATGCCAATCAGGGTGCTGAGCTGCAGGGCCAGATGGTCGCTGACTACATCACAAAGCACGCTGACACGATTGACAGAAACGGCGATGGCATCATCGGTTACGTTCTGGCAATCGGCGATATCGGCCACAATGACTCCATTGCCCGTACAAGAGGTGTCCGTAAGGCTCTTGGCACAGGCGTCAAGGATGGCGACAATCTGAATTCTGAGCCGTGTGGAACCAACACAGATGGTTCTTCCACAGTTGTTCAGGATGGCACAATTGATGCCGGCGGCAAGACTTACAAAGTCAGAGAGCTCGCTTCTCAGGAAATGAAGAACTCTGCTGGTGCAACATGGGATGCTGCAACAGCCGGCAACGCTATCGGCACATGGTCTTCTTCCTTCGGCGATCAGATCGATCTGGTCATCTCCAACAACGATGGCATGGGCATGGCAATGTTCAACGCCTGGAGCAAGGACAACAAAGTTCCGACATTCGGATATGATGCTAACTCTGATGCTGTTGCAGCAATCGCTGACGGCTATGCAGGAACCATTTCCCAGCACGCAGATGTTCAGGCTTATCTGACACTGAGAGTTCTGAGAAATGCTCTGGATGGTGTTGATATCAATACAGGTATCTCCACAGCTGATGATGCCGGCAACGTTCTGGTTGAAGGCGAAGATTATGAATACAAAGCAGATGAGAGAAGCTTCTATGCATTGAACCTCGCTGTTACAGAAGATAACTACAAGGACTTCCTGGATTCCACAGTTGTTTACAAGCCGGTTTCCAACCAGCTGGATGCTACAAAGTCTCCGACAAAGAAGGTATGGCTTGACATCTATAACGCTTCCGATAACTTCCTGAGTTCTACATATCAGCCGCTTCTTGAGAAGTATGATGATCTGCTGAACCTCGATGTTGAATACATCGGCGGCGATGGCCAGACAGAGTCCAACATCACCAACAGACTTGGCAACCCGGATCAGTATGATGCATTTGCCATCAACATGGTGAAGACGGATAACGCAGCTTCCTACACATCACTGCTTTCCTGATACGAAGTAAGCGTTTCGAATGATTTTGTTGAGAAAGGGTGGCTTGGGACAGAGTTTCCCTGCAGCCCTTTCTCTTCTTTATGGAGAGGTTTACGGCATGACGTAAACAAATCCGCCAAATATAAAAAGGGGTAATCGTGCATGAGCGAAGAAAAGAATGACAATATCCTGTCGATCAGAGGCATGTGCAAGACCTTCGGACGAAACAGAGTTCTCGATCACATTGACCTGGATGTGAAACGTGGAACGATCATGGGTCTGATGGGTGAAAATGGTGCCGGTAAATCGACGATGATGAAATGTCTGTTCGGTACATACCAGAAGGATGAAGGAACGATCATTCTGGATGGGAAGGAAGTCAGCTTCTCAGGACCGAAGGATGCATTGGAAAATGGCATTGCCATGGTGCATCAGGAATTGAATCAGGCATTGGAAAGAAGTGTGGTCGATAATCTGTTCCTCGGCCGTTATCCAACCAATTCGTTTGGTGTCATTGATGAAGGCAGAATGCGTAAAGAAGCAGCGGATCTGTTCCGCAGCCTTGGACTGACATTCAACCTGACAGCACCGATGCGCACCATGAGTGTTTCAGCAAGACAGATGTGTGAGATTGCCAAGGCAATTTCTTATCATTCCAAGCTGATCGTACTGGATGAGCCGACTTCTTCTCTGACCGAGCCGGAAGTCAAGAAACTCTTCAGTATGATGCGCAAGCTGCGTGATCAGGGTATTTCCCTAATCTATATCTCTCACAAGATGGATGAAATCTTCCAGATCTGTGATGAGGTATCCGTGCTGCGTGATGGCAAGATGGTCATGACCAGCGCAACCAAGGATACGAACATGAACCAGCTGATTGCGGCCATGGTTGGCCGTTCTCTGGACAATCGTTTCCCGCCGGTTGACAATACGCCGAAGGAACCGATTCTTTCCATTCAGCATCTTTCTACAAAGTATGCGCCGCATCTGCAGGATATCAGCTTCGATGTCCGTGAAGGTGAAATCTTCGGTCTGTATGGCCTGGTTGGTGCCGGCCGTACGGAACTGCTGGAAACGATCTTCGGTGCCCGTACAAGAGCAAGCGGCCGTGTCTATTACAATGGACGCCTGTGCAACTTCAACTCTCCGCGTGATGCCATGGATCATGGCTTTGCAATGATCACTGAGGAACGTAAGGCAAATGGTCTGTTCCTCAAGGGTGATCTTACCTTCAATACGTGCATTGCCAACCTGGATCATTACAAGAGCGGACCTGCTCTTTCTGATCAGAAGATGGTTAAGGCAACAGCCAGGGAAATCAAGATCATGCATACAAAGTGCATGGGACCGGATGACAGCATTGCGTCTCTTTCCGGTGGCAACCAGCAGAAAGTGATCTTCGGCAAATGGCTGGAGAGAAATCCGAATGTATTCATGATGGATGAGCCTACCCGCGGCATTGATGTCGGCGCCAAGTACGAAATTTATGAACTGATTATTCAGATGGCGAAGCAGGGCAAGACGATCATCGTTGTTTCATCAGAAATGCCTGAGATTCTTGGTATTACCAACCGGATCGGCGTGATGAGCAACGGCCATTTGTCCGGTATTGTCAATACGAAGGAAACAAACCAGGAAGAGCTGCTGCGGCTCAGTGCAAAGTATCTTTGATAGTAAGGGGTAAAGCAAAATGGAGAATACAAATAAGAACATTCTGACCACAGAGCAAGAAGAACAGCTCCGTGCGCCGATTACAGCATATGTTGAAGACATCCAGAAACAGATTGATGCGATGCGTGCAGAAGGCAGCACGAAGGTGCAGAATCTGCGCAATGAGCTGATTCATGTCAAGAATGACAAGACACTGGATGCCAAGGAAGCCAATGACAAGAGTGTGGCAATCCACAAGCAGATTGAGGAAGCCAAGGTTGTTGAAAACAAGCATAAAGATGAGATCAAGGCTCTGGTTGCCAAGGCTGAGGGCTACCTCAAGGAAAATTACAAGAGCAAGTATCTGGATCCGGTAAATGCAAGCTGTGATGCGCAGCTGGCCCAGGCAAAGGAAAAGTATGCCGCTGCTTTGGATACATTGAAAAAAGAGCATGATGCTAATCTTGCCAAGCTGAGTGACAAGCATGAAATCAAGGATGAGAACTACGTATACAAGAACCGTCAGTTCGATGCCAAGATGACCTATCAGAATGAAGTGCAGGCCATCAAGGACAGACGCCATGAGGCCTTCACGTATGAATATCATCTGATTGATAATCTGCGCATGTCCAAGTTCACCTTCTCACAGAAACAGGCACAGAAGTGGGAGAACTACCGCTATACATTTAATAAGAAGCAGTTCTTCCTCAAAAACGGACTGTACATTGTCATTGTGGCAATCTTCATCTTCCTTGCCATCATCACCCCGATTGTCAAGCACACGCAGCTGTTCACCGTTACCAACGTGCTGAACATTCTGCAGCAGGCAAGTCCGCGTATGTTCTTAGCACTTGGTGTTGCCGGCTTGATTCTGTTAACTGGTACCGATCTGTCCGTTGGACGTATGGTTGGTATGGGCATGGTTACGGCAACCATCATCATGCACCAGGGTGTCAATACCGGTGCTGTGTTCGGACATATCTTTGATTTCACCGCATGGCCGATGGCTGGCAAAGCATTGTTTGCTTTACTGATGTGCGTGATTCTCACTACTGCATTTGCAACAGTTGCCGGCTTCTTCATGGCAAAGTTCCGCATGCATCCATTCATTTCCACAATGAGTAACATGCTGATCATCTTCGGTCTTGTCACTTATGCAACAAAGGGTGTTTCCTTCGGTGCTATTGATGCCCAGATTCCGCAGATGTTCATCCCGAAGATCAACGGGTTCCCGACGATCATCCTCTGGGCTGTGGCTGCCATCTTCGTTGTCTGGTTCATCTGGAACAAGACAACTCTCGGCAAGAACCTGTATGCCGTTGGCGGCAACCCTGAAGCTGCTACTGTTTCCGGTATCTCCGTCTTCAAGACAACATTGAGTGCCTTCATCCTGGCCGGCATCATGTATGGTATCGGCGCATGGCTGGAGTGCAACAGAATGGTTGGTTCTGGTTCTGCTGCTTATGGACAGGGCTGGGATATGGATGCCATTGCGGCCTGCGTGGTCGGCGGTGTTTCCTTCACCGGTGGTATTGGTAAGATTTCCGGCGTCGTTGTCGGTGTTCTGATCTTCACTTCTCTGACATATTCATTGACGATTCTTGGTATTGATACAAACCTTCAGTTCGTTTTCGAAGGTATCATCATTCTGGCTGCTGTCACACTGGACTGCCTGAAGTACGTTCAGAAGAAGTAATTCATTGCTGTAATCTCCTCCTGAGTTATGGGGAATTGGGACTGTGTCAGAAACACAGTCTCTTTTTCGTCTTATATGGGAGGAAAGGGATATAATACATACTATGTTCGTGAAAAAGAAGGAACCTGATAACAGCCGGTATCTGGAAAACTGGCCTGCACATTACTATGAAATCAAGGATATTACTGTGCGTGAGAAGCTGCTGCAGCAGCGGATTGATGCATATGATGATCCTGATGATAAACGGCGGCTTGTGATTCTGCAGAAGCGCTATGGCAGGGCACAGCTGAGGCAGCGGCCGGATAACTTCATGCATGCCTTACTGATGATCCGGCAGATGGCCGACACAAATGTGAATGCTTTAAACCGCAGTGCGATGAATAAAGAGCTGATTACACATCTGGAGACACTTGGCGTCTATGATGAAGATGCTTTGATGGATGCGGAATGGGAGGATCTGTTTGACGGGTATCTGGCTTTGAGCCGCAAATCTTTTTCCCGGCCTGCCTTTCTTGGCATGGGCAGAAGGGATCAGAATACGGTCAGTGCCGTGGTGATGGAAGATCTTTCCCGCATGCTGGAAGAAGTGCCTTCCCGCTTTCATCTGCAGGAGGATGTGGCCAGTCTGCTTGCCATTGCCCGCAAACGGGCAGAAGTCTTTCTGGAGCAGAATTGAGATGACTTCATCACAGTCCTGCCGGCATCTGATATAATAAGAGCACACGGATTTTCAACAGAGGTGATGGGAATGAGTAAAAAACATGGGTATTGGATTCATCACAGACGGCCTTCTGACACAGTGATGGGCGGCTATCTGTATCTGCCTGCCTGCGACTGCTCGGAGTGCGGCCATACTGTAAACATTGAAAAACCAGTCTGCCCGTACTGTGGAACAGTGATGGATCGGACCGCACCGGCGGATCTGGAAGGTCCGATTGAAGGCGAAACGGAAACACCGAAAAAGGATTGAAAGGACTTGCATAAAGCGGGTAGGATCCCGCTTTTTTCAAGTGAAGAAGATGGAAGATAACGAAGAAGCAGTACTGGAAGATAAAAGTGCAGGCATTGTCCTGACCCGGGCGATCCTGCATATTCTCAACAGCAGTACAGATACCGAAATACTCTCACAGCAGACACTGGATCTGGAAAAACCTGAGATCCAGAAGTACGTCTATTGTCATACAAGAAGATGTTTCAATGACCTGCGCAGCCGGCATGGCAGCTTTCTGCCAGACAGCCCGTTTCAGGCTTTGATGCATGATTTTTTTCATCAGAAAAAGGATTTCATACAGACAAGCGGGGAGGCAGCAGATATGCTTGCCACATGGCTGAAAGAGCATCCAGGTGCCTGCATTGATGTGCTTACCGTCGATTTCCGGGCAGATGAAGTGCCATACTTTGGTATGCTTTTACTGATGAACCAGAATGCCTGGGCACACATCACCAATATGGATGATGATAAGATTGCCAACAGCTTTACCCAGCAGATGATTCTGCCATCTGCTTCAAGGAAGCTTTCTTCGTTCTGCTTTGTCAATCTGCTTAATGATGAGATCCTCTATACAGATGAGACAAACTGGGGCAGTGATACGGCGGTTCTGCAGGATGCGCTTCTTCATTGCACCGGGAAGAAATCGGATCAGGAAGTCATTTCAAAGATGACTGAAATTGCCAATGAAGTGGCAGCCCAGTATGATGAAAATCCATCGATTGCGGTATCCGGCATCAAGCGGGCGGTGCGTGCCAGTGCAAAGGAAGAACGTCCTCTTGCTATGGAAGAGGCAGTGGAAGAGGCATTTTCCGGTTATGATCATCAGGAAGAGATGGCCGCTGCGTTTGAACAAAAGCGCAAAGAGGCAGAGGTGCCGGATGCACTGGAGGTGCCAAAGGCTGCTGTTGTCCGCAAAATGAAGAATCAGAAATTAAAGACGGATACCGGCATTGAACTGAGCTTTCCGGTGGAATACTTTCAGAATCCGGATCTGATTGAGTTCATCAAGCATGATGATGGCACCATCACGATTGAGATCAAGCATATCGGTAAGATACTGAACCGCAGCTGAACAGGACATTGCTCCTGTTTTTTCTTTGCCAAAAGGAAAGGCCTGCTGAAAAGCAGGCCTTTCCTGTGGGAGAACAGGAAATCAGGATCGTATGTTATTTCGTTTATTTTGCGTTTGGTACTTCAATGGTCAGATCACTCAGTGGGAATGAGCAGCACAGGTGAATATAGTTGAACAGTTTGTCTGCCTGACGGCGGTGTTCCATGGATTTCGGGGAGTAGATCTTTCCACTGACCAGGCGGGAATGACACCATCCGCATTCACCAGAGCGGCATCTTGCTGGTGCGGCAATGCCGTTTTTCTCAAGAGAGCGCAGGATGGAATCATGTGTTGATGCTTCGATGGTATGCACCTGATCACAGATGCGGACAGTGATTCTGACTGTCTCAGGAACTTTTTCCTGTGGATAGTCAGGTGCCTTCTCCGGGTTCATGAACTCACCCTGCAGTTCATGGCGGATCCATTTGCCTTCCAGGTGCAGCTTTATCAGCTCCTGATCCAGGAAGTGATACATACCGGCAGGGCCGCACATGAAGATGGAATAATCATCCTCCGGTGCATATTTCTTGATCAGATCTGCATTCAGAAAGCCATGTTCATAGCCTTCTTTTTCTTCATCTGAGAGTACATGTACTACTTTGACTTTGTCACAGGCTTTCTGGATGGCATCAAATTCGTCATGGAACAGGATATCTTTTTCGGTGCGGGATCCATACAGCAGGATCAGGCTGCAGGATTCATCCCCATCCGCAATGGCTCTGGCAAGAGAATGAAACGGTGTGATGCCGCTGCCGCCGGCCAATGCCACAACTGTGCTGCCATCCCGGATCGGCAGATAGACGAATTCTCCAAGCGGACCGGATGTGGTGACCTGATCACCGATCTTCCAGTTGTCCAGGATGTAATTGCTGGCGGTGCCATTTGGGACACGCTTGACGGTGATTGCTATTTTGTCTTCCAGCGTTTCTTTTGGGGAAGAAGAGATGGAGTATGGCCTTGTGATTGGCATGCCATCAACATTCAGGAAAATGCTGAGGTAGGCACCAGCCTTGAAATAGGCGGGGTGTTCTGTGCCATGTTCAGGATCCGGGCCAAAGACAAAGGTTCTGCAGTTGTCATCCCAGACTTTGACCTCTTTGATGATGAAGTGCTGTTTGTCAGGATGCAGGGCAGCGGAAAGTTCATTGACCGGATAAGAGACAGGCAGCGGGTTGGCGGGTGCTTTTTCAATCATCTTTTCGCGTTCTTTGGCAAGTCTGCTGAAATTGAGTTCACTCAGACTTTTGATATTGTTCTTTGCAGCCATGCTTATTTGTCCTCCTTAGCGTCCTGAATTGTCTTTCTGCCCTGGATATTGCCGTTGAGATAGCAGAGATTATAGCCATCGATATTTTCACAGGCAGCTCCGGTAAGCCGCAGATTCTTGTAAATCTGCTCTTTGTCCATGCTGGTCAGACGGTTGATGATGTTGTCAAGCCAGGTTACCTGATAGCCATATGGCGTGCCATTGGGACTGTTGAGATAGCGGCAGAAGGTCGCCGGTGAAGCAAATGTGATTTCTTCGATGTAAGGACGGATGGTGATGCCGGTGCACTTCTCATAGTAGTCCACCCAGTCTTTCATTCGTGCTTCCTTGACTTTGTAGTAATCCTGCGGTTTGACGCCTGCCCAGAACTTTTCATCACCGAAGGTTGTAAAGAACAGTGTGCAGGTTCCTTTGGGAGATGCATTCGGGATCATGCAGTTGAGGCAGTTGGCGATGAAAACACCCTTGTCTTTGCCATTTGCCTTTTGAAACTGCAGGTCCGGATCTTCATCCGACATGATCAGTGTTGAATAGTCATGAATGCCAAGCTCTTGGGCACTGCGGGTGAGGCCGACATACATGGTTTCCAGCTCGAGGGCTGTATGTCTGGCATTGGCAAGCTTCAATGGATATTCGGGCCGAGGAATGCTGGGATCAATCATCCTGCCCATCACCGTGGAAGGAGAGCAGTTGGCAATGATATGGTCAGCGCGGATTTCCTTTCCTTCCACGATGACGCCTTTTGCCTTTCCGTTTTCAATGAGAATCTTTGAAACTTCGCAGTTGTACCAGATATCCCCGCCATGGCGCAGAATCGTGTCTGCCAGGGTCAGTGAGAGGCGGTGGGACTTGTCAGCCGGCTGGCCGGGATGGCCGACCACATACTTGTAGATCATCTGTACAGTGGTCAGGAAGTCGAGATCATCTGCGGGTGCACCCAAATAGCACCAGTATGTTTCCAGGATATACTGGGCTTTTTCCGGTACGCCAAGGGCATTCATGCCCTGCCTGGTTGTCGCACCTGCCATGCGCAGGAAATCTGCATATTTGGTCATCATGACAAGCTTGCTGGCTTTGGGACTCATGGCATATGCCTGTGCTTCAACAGCTGTTCTGCCAAGGTCCATCAATGCTTTGACACTGTCATAGCAGCCAGGCACTGCCTTTTCCATCGCCTGGCAGAATGGTTCAATGCCGGTGGGCAGAACAACATCTGTATGGCCTGGGACGATCAGATGAAACAGATGGTCTTCCAGGTACCAGTCCATCCTGCAGTCATACTGATCAAACAGTTTCCGTACGGTGCCTGGATTTTCTTCGGTGCCCAGATCGCATAATTCATGCAGTGCGGATTCGAATTCAAAACGGCCGCGGACAAAGCTGGTGGCACTGCCGCCGGGCAGATTGTGGCGCTCAAGAACGAGTGTCTTCAGACCGGCAATGCTTGTGGTGGCTGCGGCGGAGAGGCCGCCATTGCCGGCACCGATGACAATCACATCGTATTTGTTCATTTCAATCCCTCCTGATATCGCTCTTTACCTGTATTCTGGCAGGAATTATCCGTAAGCGTCAAAGTAACACCGTCTTTCAATAAATAGCAGGATATCCGATACTGTATGCAGTAAAGGAGATCCTGTTTTATGAATGAAGAAGAATGGAAATTGGTCTGGGATCAGTTTGAATTATCGG
>NZ_JAZHUW010000025.1:0-29319 GCF_036453465.1 Lactimicrobium sp. | reverse complement strand
CAAGTGCTGAAACCAGAAAGCAGAAGGAAAAAGATGCCAAAGCAGGCAAAACCATTGCCCGCGGAAGCGATCTTTTCAAGAAGCCGGAGGTGAAGCAGAAAGCAGGAATTGAAGAAGAATACAAGAAGCTGTTGGATGAAAACAAGCTGTTCTTCACCATGGATCTGGTAAAGGAACAGCTTGATAAAGCATACAAGGCAAATACTGAAAGAGGCATGAAGATTCATATTAACCGGATCATACGCACCTGCAAAGCAACAGAGAACAAGCATTTCATGTGGTTTGCCAAGCTGCTGGAGGACCACATGAAAGGAATTATCTCTCACGCAAGAGTCCATATCTCATCCGGCAAAGTTGAAGGAACCAACCAGATGATCAAGACACTGAGACGCAAAGGATACGGCTATCCGGATGATGAATATTTCTTTCTGAAGATCATAGATGCCAGCAGAAAGTTTTCATGGCCTCAGAGGATACCTATCAACAGAAATTAGGACTGAACCATATTTTTTTCAATACTACTATTTATTTTGATCACCAGGATCATCAGGACTGAGTTTTCCCTCCAGGAAGTGTTTGCGGCACAAAGCAATATAGTCATCATTGGCACCAAGCATGATCTGGGCACCATTGCGGACAATGCCATGTTTGTTATATCTGGCATTGCAGGTTGCCTTCTTGCCGCACCAGCAGACCGTCTTGATTTCTTTGATTTCATCGGCGATAGCCAGCAGGCGTTCACTGCCTTCAAACAGGTTCAGCTGAAAATCTGTGCGCAGACCATAGCAGAGTACGGGAATATCCAGATCATCCACAATGTGAGCCAGGAAATCAATCTGCTCTGCTGGGGCAAACTGAATTTCATCAACGATCACAGCATCATATTTACTGATCTCTTCATCGCTCATGGCACAGATATCACTCAGCAGAATGCATTCTCTTTCCAGGCCGATCCTTGAGCGGATGACATTTTTCCCATCCCGGGTATCTGTGTTTGTTTTGGCCAGCAGTACCTTCTGCCCCCTTTCGCGATAGTTGTATTCAGCCATGAGGGCATTGGCACTTTTGGAGCTGCCCATTGCGCCATAATAAAAATACAGTTTTGCCATGATCGAAATCCTCCGTGAAACTTACCAGAAGTATTGTATTACAGAATCACTGGAAACAAGGTGCCAATTGCAAAAACAAGATGATAAGCATGATGAATGCCTGCAGCTGATTCCTGTGCGCAAAAAGTGCGCAAAGATACACAGAAACAGCCTCATTTTCTAAGAAAGTAAAAAGTCAATGAATAGATAAAAACCCTTAAAATGGGATTTTTCTGATCCAAAGAAAAAAGCGGAAAATAAAAAAAGTGCCCGTGGCCGGACTCGAACCGGCACGGTATCGCTACCGGGGGATTTTGAGTCCCCTACGTCTACCAATTCCATCACACGGGCATTGCCTGATTATTTTAATGCAATCACACATAAAAAGCAATGCAGGGCATCATCTGCCTGCATTGCTCACTTTTTCCCTCACTTTTTCACGCTTATTTTGCAGCCTTTGCCTTGGCCTGGGCGATAACCTCATCTGCTACTTCCTGCGGTGCAGGTTCATAGCGGTCAAATGCCAGAACATAGGTGCCTCTGCCCTGGGTCATGGAGCGCAGCTCATTGGCATACATCTGCACTTCTCTTAACGGCACTTCACCATTGATGACCTGATCGCCATCATCATTGGAGCCCACATCCAGGATGGAACCGCGCCGCTTGGTCAGATCACCGATCAAGGTACCGGTATATTCCTCCGGTGCTGTGATTGTGATTTCTCCAATTGGTTCCAGCAATACCGGCTTTGCCTTTGGCATACCGGCATTGTAGGCAAGTCTTGCCGCTTCCTTAAAGGCAGCTTCCTTGGAATCTACCGGGTGATAAGAGCCATCATACAGAGTTGCTTTGACACCAACAACCTTGTACCCAGCCAATACACCTTTCTGCATGCATTCTCTAAGTCCCTGCTCTACCGGCGGGAAGAACTGCTTTGGCACCGCACCGCCGAAGACATCCTCGGCAAATACCATATCCTCAGAATCGGTCGGTTCAAACTTGATCCAGACATCACCAAACATGCCGGCGCCGCCATTCTGTTTCTTATAGCGGCCCTGTGCCTCTGCTGTAGCAGTAATCGTCTCACGGTACTGAATCGTTGGAGTTGTCAAAGAGACATCTACCTTGTACTTGGATTTCAGCTTGGCACAGATCAGAGAAATATGCTGGTCGCCAAGTCCATAGAGAACCTGTTCATGTGTTTCTTCATTATTTACAAGGCGGATCGTTGGATCTTCCTGTTCCATGTTGCGGATGCCAACAGACATCTTGTCTTCATCTGCCTTGGTCTTTGGCCAGATCGCATAGCCAAGCATCGGCTGCGGATATTCAATACCATCATAGGAGACAACTCTGCTGCGTGTGCACAGCGTATCATTTGTTCTGGTTGATGACAATTTTGTAACAGCACCAATATCACCGGTAAACAGTTTACCAAGACCGATCTGATACTTGCCATTGACGGCATAGATCTGACCGATCTTTTCCGTCACATCACGTGTTGAGTTATAAACTTCAGAATCACTGTTGAGAACACCGGACATCACCTTGATGTAGGAAATTCTGCCAACAAATGGATCAATGACAGTCTTGAAGACAAAGGCACTGAGTGCTTCCTGCTCATTGGTCTCCATGGCAATGGTGCCGCCGCGCTGGCTGTTGGCATCAATATGTCCTTTCTCTGCATAGCTCGGGAAGTATTCGGTAATCAGATCCATCAGTCTTTCAATACCGGTCTGCTGGACAGCAGAGCCTGAATAAACCGGACGGATATCACCAGAACGGACACCAATTCTCAAACCTTTGGCAAGTTCATGTTCATCGAATTCTTCCCCATTGGAGAACTTCTCCAGCAGGTCATCATCCGTCATGGCAATAGCCTCGGCAATCTCGCCATAGTACTCTTCCACCTTGTCCGCAAGCTCTTCCGGAACCGGCTGGGCCTGGGTGCGGTTGTCATGGTACCATGCCTTCTTACGCAGAATATTGACCGAGCCAATATTCTTGCCATCTTTCATGATCGGCATTTCAAACGGAATGACAGAATTGCCGAACTTCTCTCTTAATTCTGAGAGCACTTTATCAAAATCAGCGTTTTCATCGTCCATCTTGTTCACAAAGAAGATAGTTGGCAGCTTCTGTTTCAGACTGGCTTTCTTCCAGGCACGCTCTGTACCAGGCTCCACACCTTCTTTGCCATTGACAACGATCAGCGCATTATCCCCTACATACAATCCGGTCTCTTCCTCACCCGCATAATCCATATAGCCCGGAGTATCAATGAAGTTGATCTTGCGGTCCTTCCATTCGACCGGTGCCAGATGGGCATAGCACGATGTACCGCGCTTGCCTTCTTCCGGATCAAAATCGAGGAAGCTTGTGCCGTCATGGTTCTTGCCAAACTTCGAAATCAGTTTTGTAAAGTACATGCAGGCTTCGATGACGGCTGTCTTGCCAGAGCCAGAATGTCCAAGCACAACGACATTTCTGACATTATTCGCCAAATAGTCTTTCATGATCGAATGCCCTCCTACTTCAGCAGATCCTTCAGATCTGCAAGGCATTCTTTACGCACATAGTGAATGGCCATGTTGGCTTCATTATCTTTGATGTACTTATCTGCACCATGGTCCAGCAGTGTTTTGACAAGTTCCGGATAGCCGATATAAGCAGCCCGCATCAGAGCTGTGCAGCCGCGGTTGTCAGCCGCATTGACATCGGCACCATTCTCAATCAGGAAGGAAATGATATCACTGTTATAGGCATTGACAGCCTCCATCAGTGCAGTTCTGCCCTGTTCATCACGGGCATTGACATCAGCACCCTTGGAGACAAGATACGCAACGGTCTCACCTTCGCCAAGCAATGCGGCTCTCATCAGAGCGGTACGGCCCTTGTTGTCATGGGAATTCACATCGGCACCGGCATGCACAAGCATCCGGCAGATCTCGACATGTCCCTTTTTCGCAGCTCCCATCAGAGCTGTCTTATTATTCTTGTCACGGGCATGCGTATCGGCACCGTTATCCAGCAGAAAGCGCACAATGTCCGTATAGCCGCGCTTGGCAGAACGCATCAATGCAGTGCGTCCATCACCATTTGCCACATTGACATCTGCGCCCTTTGAGACTTCTGAGCAGACCTTGGCAAAATCGCCCTTGGCTGCTGCTTCGAAGAATTCCAGATTTGTCTGATCCATATTCGTTTCCTCCTATTATTCATGAAGTCAAACAACCGACAAAAAAGATGGACATTGTCCATCTCAAATGTCATATGCAAAGCAGACCGCAACCCCGCCGAAAACAACCAGGCTTTCTTCTGAGCCGGTGACTGTCGATACTGAAAAACCAGTTACTCTGTCGTCCATTGTCTTTGTCTCCGATCTGTCTGCGGTGATTCTTTACCTGTATTTTAACAGAACCACAGCAAACTGCAAGGGCTTACATACAGAGTGCCACAAAGATCTGTCATTTTCCTGAAACCGTTCTTATTTTCTTTCAATCGTGACAACCGGATACGGAATCTCAATACCTCTTTCATTGAATTCTTTCAGGATGCCTTCCCTGACCACAGGTGCCACCGTAAAGTAAGCTCCAAAGCTTTCCACATGAATCGGAAATTTGATCTCAATGGCAGAATCCAGAAAAGCGTTGATCTGTACCGGGACGAAGGGATCCTGTTTATTTGTACGTCCGTCAATGATGCCTGGTGTATTAGCAAGGACATAGCAGATTGCCTCTTTTACCGCATCAATATTGGAATCATAGGCAACCCCGATCAGTTCATAATGGGTGTAGTCTGTCTGCCCGAATGTTCTGTTTTCCAGAATGCAGCTGTTCATCATGCTGTTGGGAATCATGATCTGGGTATTCTCCACGGTTGTTAAGGTGGTATGACGCAGGCTGATACCTGTCACGGTGCCGGCAATATTTTTCTCTGGCAGAGAAATGTTATCGCCTACCTTGAATGGATGGTACAGAGCCACAAAGAAGCCGGCGATGTAGTTGCCAAAGGTCTCCTGAGCAGCCAGAGAGACAGCCACCGCCAGAATGGAAGCACCGCCAACAGCCACATTGCCAAGTCCTTTCAATGGGATGATGTCGGAAAGAACGGAAAACGCACACAGAATATAGACGATGGTTTTGATCGTTTTGGCAAGATACTGCAGAATCAGCTGGTTGCTTGTGTCTTCTCTGCGGCTCTGATGCTCAAGTCCCCTGCGCAGCAGATGAACCACGATCTTGGCGGCCAGAAACATCAGGCCGGCATGGATCAGAAACAGAAACAATCCGTTTTGAAACAGATTATTGCCAAAGGTCCAGATCCCTGAGGATGTATTTGTAATCTCGTCCATAAGCTCTCCTATTTCAGTTTGTCACTGGCTGCCTTCCAGTCAGGCATGTAAGTTGCGACGGTTTGATAAAAGCGGGCTGGATGTCCGGGTACCAGTAAGTGTACATATTCATGCAGCAGAACATACTGCAGGCATTCATAAGGATAATGCATCAGCCGTACATTCATGGAAATATGGTTTCTTGCCGGTGTACAGGATCCCCAGCGGGAACGCATACTGCGGATGGTCATGGCAGGATGCGGAAGATGATGCGCATCACAGATCCTTTGATCCCACTGTATCCGTTCCTTTTCAAGATACATCTTCATCTGTTTTCTGGCAAACTTCTCATACATCTCAGAAAGATGTGATCCAGAAGGATCATTTGTCATGAAACAAAAGTATCCGTCATTGATCATGACTGCTTCCCTTTCTGCCGGTATAACTTTTACTGGATATGCCTGTCCCAACCAGAGAACGGTGCCATTTTCACCAGCAGATTCCTTGGCCTGTTTCTGTCTGGCATGATGGGATGCCTTTACAATCCATACCTGCTTTTCTTTCAGAAATGCTTCAATCTGGGCTTTTGGCATGTATAAAGGTGCACTGATGGTCAGCGTGCTGTCTTCCTGAATGCGCAGGTACAGATTGCGGATCCGCTTTCTTGTAATAACAGCCGGAATACTTTCCTCATTGATCTGTATCGTGATGTGCTGCAGTATAGATGTGTCCCTTCTCATCATAGTCCTCCAGGAAACTGTGCATCTTCCCATCGGCCTTATAGCCGGGGAAGCTTTCAATCTGAACAGCATGCAGAGCCCGGAAGATATTGTCCTCAATCATCGGATTGGTTTTAGACAGTCTGCGGATCAGATTCTTGACTTCCTGGCGTTTGGAACCACCGCCGCCATTGTCACAGATCGTGCAGTTCTCTGTGAACCGGCATGCACACTGGATAAACTGCAGATCATTGGCCCTTGCCCAGGCAATGATGTCAGCTTCCTTGATGCAGTACATCGGGCGGATCAGCTCCAGACCAGGGAAGTTTTCACTGTGAGACTTGGGAATGATCGTCTCCAGCTTACTGGAATAAAACATCGACATGACCGTTGTTTCAATCACATCATTCAGATGATGTCCCAAAGCAATCTTGTTGCAGCCGATTTCCCTGGCATGGTTATACAGATATCCTCTGCGCATTCTGGCACAGAGATAGCATGGGCTCTTGTCAGAGTTATTTGCCACAGCAAAGATATTGGTTTCAAAAATCTCAGCCGGAATGCCTAATAATTGCAGATTGCTTTCAATCTTGGCACGGTTGATCTCATTGTAGCCGGGATCCATCACAACAAACTTCACTTCAAAATCCACCAGATGATAGCGCTGGTACAGCTGCATCAGCTTGGCCATGCACATGCTGTCCTTGCCGCCGGAGATACATACCATGACTTTGTCACCCGGCTGAATCAGTTCATATTTACCAACGGCAATCTGAAACTTTGACCACAATTCACGGCGGAACTGCTTGGTCAGTGTATGTTCAATCTGCTGTGCAGGTGTTAACTTCTTTTCCATTTATTTTCCCTCATGTATTTCTCGAATTGCCTCAGCAAGTCCCTGGCACTCTTCCATTGTGGTTAATGGCGATAATGAAATGCGGAAACTTTCCAGCGCCCTTTTTCTGTCTTTTGTAAGTGCCATCACGGCATGGGATGGCAGATAGTCCGATGTACAGGCACTTTTGACCGATACACAGTACCCCTTTTCATCCAATGCTTTCTGCATTTCAAAGCCCTTATAGCCATGCAATGAAATATTTAATATCTGCGGCACAGCATGATCAGGAGAGTTGATCTTCAGTCCCTCAATCTTTGTCAGTTCTCTGCGCAGATATGCATTCAGCTTTTCACAGTGTGACTGCCAGTTTGATAAACTGGCATACATCTTTTCAAGCGCACATAAACATGCTGCAGCCATGGCTGGATCCGGTGTACCAGAGCGGTACAGTGTGGTGGAAGCACCGCCGCTGTTCTGGGGAACAAGCGGTACATGTTCATGTTTGATCAGGACACCGCATCCATTGAGACCAAAGAACTTATGCGGGGCAAAGGATACCGTATCTGCGATGGCAAAATCTACCGGGATCTTGCCCATGGCCTGGGTGGCATCCATATGCAGCAAGGTCTTTGGATGGCTGTGCACAATCTCCGCAATCTTTTTCACTGGCTGGATGACACCTGCCTCAGAGTCCACAAGACTGATGGAGACAAGACATGTATCATCCCGCACAAGATCTGCAAGTTCTTCCAGATCAATCGTGCCATCACTTGTCAAAGGACATAAATCAATCTCATAGCCTTCCATCTGCAGCATGCTTAACGACGCACTGATGGAACTGTGCTCCAGGCTTGTCGACACGATATGTTTACCAACGTGGCGGGTGGCAGCTGCGATTCCCTTTAAAGCAAGGTTATTGGCTTCCGTTGCACCGGAAGTCAGAATAATCTCATCTGGTCTGACATGTAATAATGCGGCCATCTTTGCCAGCACATCATCCATGACAGCTTTACTTGCCCTGCCCATAGCATGAACAGAATTGGCATTGCCAACGCATTGGGATGCTGTTTTGACATATGTTTCCAGAACAGAAGGATCCACGGGTGTATTGGCACAGTAATCAAAATAAACTGGTTTCTTCATCGCGTGCTATATTGTACACCAAATAAGACAGATTGCATTGAACGCCACACTCTAGCCGCTAAAAAATAATACTTGCATGAACGTTCAGCTTCAGGTATCATATTACCTGCGCATGGCGGCTATGGTGAAGTTGGTTAACACACTGGATTGTGGCTCCAGCACCCCAGGGTTCGAGTCCCTGTAGTCGCCCCATTGTGTGAAAAAGAATGGTGATGAGCCATTCTTTTTTTTAGTTTCCTTTTTCCTGAATATCTGCTGTTTCCAACATGGACAGAAGATAACTGCAGGCGGCACTGTCTGCCCTGGCAGCTTCCATCTCACTGTTATAGGCGTTGTCACTGCCTGCATACAGCCTTAACTTACCTGTTGTTTCCGCCAGAGCCAATAGATCAATGTCTTTTACATCCACAGCCAGAGTGAGCAGATAAGGAATATGAGAGCTTTTGGGATCATCCACCAGCAGGCCATTGTGGTCCTTGATTGTCAGAATGCGTGCATTCTGAATCAAGGCACCGGTCAATGGCGGTCCATCCCGCCTTTCAATTGCCACATGAACATTCACTCTCTGCCCGGATGCCAGCCCATTGGCATCACTCTGGTCCACATTCATAGAATAAACAGCCTGTCCATCTTTCAGCAGCAGCGCCGGCAGATCCGGAAGATCTGTCTCTTCATACAGCATGGATTTGTAAAACAAAGATCCAGCAGGGATTTTACCCTGCAGATCTGTATATTTTCCAATAATCTCTTCTTTCCTGATGACAGCCGCATCACCAAGATAAGCAGCCGGAATCTTTACACTGACTAGATCATCCACATCTATTTTTGTACGTGGGGCAATGTCATGAGCAGCCATCCATGTATTGACAAGATTAATCTGCTGGTGTGCATAGATACGGATGCCATACACACAAAGCAGAGCCAGCAGGATGGCACAGCCAATGATCAAAAGCACTTTCTGATAGAGTTTCATACTGTCCTCCTGCCTCTCTATGGCCGTGCAGAAGGCAGATTCCCCTATTTTATCTGAATTGTTTTTCCTGTTCTTCCTGGCAGCTGCGTCTTGATACTTCCCTGATCAACCAATACCTGATAATCCTTATGCACAAGCGTTGTGCACGGATCCTCTGTGGCAATCAGTACCACAAGATGATGGTGTTTCTCAACTGTATAGACATCCGGATTGAGCCAGGCGGTATACGTATGCATTTCATTTTTCTGCAAGGCAATATGGCCCTGTGCGGAAGATGGCAGATAACCAGCATCCGGATTGCAGAGATCCAGATAGCCTCTGGCAAATACCTTATAGCATTTGTGCGTTGGCACAAGCTTCTTTTCATCCAGCGTAAAACCACCGCCCAGATCAATGCCATTTTCTTTGACAAGTGCTGTTTCCACTTCTGTACGCAGATCATCATGGCACATAAAGCTGTCAAATGGCTCTTCAGAAACATCTGCCAGCATCACGGTCAGCTTGAGATCATCACATGTCAGTCTGTCTTTTCCCAAGGCAAAAGTACAGTCATCCGCATCACTGACATTCTTGGCAAAATCCGGATTCAGATCCGTCAGAGCCGCATCAAATGTTACCTTGGCTGATCCTTTCAGCAGCACATCCTCCGCAAGCGGTGCACTGACAAGACGGATTGCCGCATCACATTCTTCCAGACACAGCTTTTCTTCATAGTTATGGGCATTGACGCCATGCTTTTCCAGCAGTGAAGAAATCTGCTTATATCCCTGCACAGCACTTTTTCCATCTGTATGTTCATTTGAGAAATATTCAGGATACTCGTCCCATCTGTTTCCATCGTGGCAGTTCTGTACAAGCAGTGTGGGAAATTTTTCAACTCTTGTGCCAAACAGTTCCTTTGAAAACCAGGCGTTGACAAGATCATCATAAACCTTTCCATCAACACGCATGCCATAATGCCCTGCCGGCATATCCGGCGTCATATGATGTCCCTGGTGCAGGATCATGGATACCGGCAGGTTGTGCTTCTTGAAGGAGTCATACATCATCTCTGCCTGTTTGGTGGAGACATTTTCATCATTGAGGCCATGGATAATCAAAGCAGAGCAGTTCAGTTTCTCACTGTGCTCATAATAGTTGGAATCTTCCCAGTATGGCCCGTAGTCAAAGCCGTCTTTTGCTTGTTCACGGATACGCCAGTCCAGAAACTGCTTTGCTTTATCTTGTCTGCTTTTTTCTGTCTGTTCATCAAGGGATGACATACAGTACAGATCCAGCCAGGCAGAAGTCATTTCCTTTGGCCAGTAACGCTGTGCTCCCTGCTGGTTCAAAAAGGAATACCAGTCGGCAATGCCAGCCACTGGAACGATTGTCTTGAGTCCGTTGATACCTTCACAGGCAATGGCATAGGGCATCGTACCGCCATAGGAGCGGCCGGTCATACCGACAATGCCGCTGCACCATTCCGGTGTAACAGCAATATCAGATGTCAGTGATGTGTAGGCATTACGGTCACCATGAAGCCACTGAATCACTGAGGCAAAGGCCATCTTTTCTTCATACATGCCGCAGCCATTGAAACCTTCTGATCCTCTTGTACCAAGGCCAGCACAGGATACGACTGCATATCCGCGCACAAGATAGCTGTCATACCAGTCGAGATCCTCATAGCACATTGCACCTTTGCTTAAAGGATCTTCATAATACCAGTCAGACTGTTCTGCATTCTCTGCCTGAACAAGACTTGTGATTGTTTTTGATGGGATGGTAGGATCCGGGTTGGACCGTTTGAAATCAAGCGGTTCGACCTTTTCTTTTGCAAAGCGCTTCATCGCCTCATAAGAATCTGCCCTGGTTCCGGCAATGTAAGGTCTTGCCTCATAAATAACCGGTGCCTTGTAATCACCTTCCATCGCAGCTCTGGGTACCTGTACAAGTGCCTTGACACGGTCTCTTCTGCCATCCATGTCCGTATCATAGTCTGTTTCCACATAGACACAGAAGCGGAGTATACTGCTGTCTGCGTTTGTATATCCTGACTGCCTTCCATCAGTAAACGGAAAGACCGGCATGGCAATGCCGTTTTCAAATACTGGTTTCATGTGTTTCACCTCGCATCTATGGTAACAAAAAAGATCTGCCAGATCACTGACAGATCTTATCTCTGACTTAAGCAGCCAGATCGTGTTCCTTCATGTATTCCTTGATCTTTGCACGCTGATCAGGCTTGCAAGGCTTGCAGTCTTCAATATGAGACTTGCCGGAAACAAGTGCTTCGGCCATGCCGGAGCAGCCAGGATTTCCACAGCCGCCGCAGTTATAACCCGGCAGCATAGCAAGCAGATCTGCAACTCTTGTGTCCTCTTTGACAGCCAGTTTATTACCGGCAATGCCAAGGAATAAGCCGATGACTGCACCAAGGATCACCATCAGCAAGAATGCCTTAAGAATTTCCATCTTTCTTCAGTTCCTCCTCAATTTTGTTCAGAACATTGCTGCGCAGTTCGCAATCAGTCAGGCCGCAGGCCTTGCAGTCCGGATGCAGATTCTCGCATCCAGGCGGGACCGGTGTCCGCTTGTTGGCACGATAGCTCCAGACGACCAGAGCGAACAGAGCAACAACAATCAGAACTGCATAAACGTATTTCATGAATTAAACCAAACCTGCCAGAGCACTGAAGGCAAGTGCCATGATACCGGCACAGACAAATGCAATCGGGTTGCCTCTGAATGCTTTCGGAAGATCGTTTGTTGCAAGTCTTGTACGGATGGTAGCGAAGATGACCAGCATCAGCATGAAGCCTGCCGGTACAGCGATGGAATTGACCATGGTTTCAGCCAGTGTGTACTTCTGTGTGATGTTATCCATGGCGACATAGAGCACGGTGCAGTTTGTCGTGATCAGAGGCAGATAAATACCAAGAGACTTGTACAGGGCCGGAGCCTTCTTCTTGATGAACATTTCAACCAGCTGAACGAATGCAGCAATCAGCAGAATGAAGCAGATCAGCTCCATGTACTCCAGTCCCAGCGGAACCAGGACGCCATAGTACAGAGCCCATGAGAGAACGGATGCACAGAAGATGACGAAGATAACAGCAGCACCCATACCGACAGCAGAATCAAGCTTGGTGGATACACCCATGAACGGGCACATGCCAAGGAACTTTGTCAGGATGATGTTATTAATCAGCATGCCGCTGATAAACAGTGTAAACAGATTCATTTGTCAGTCCTTCTTTCCATTGGAGGCCTTGCTGGAACTCTCTTTGTAAATGGCAATAGCAGCAGCCAGGCAGGCAAATGTGAAGAATGCGCCGGTCTGTGCTGTCAGAATACTGATTTCATATCCCTTCGGAATCAGTCTGAGGGAGAAGATCACCTGGTTGGTGAACGGGTTGGACAGAGACAGTACGCCAGTACCGAGGATCTGTCTGATGATACTCATGGCAAGCAGTGAGCATGTGTAGGCAAAGCCCATCATCAGGCCATCCTTTGCGGAAGCACCAACCGGGTTCTTGCAGGCAAATGCCTCAGCACGTCCCAGGATAATACAGTTAACAACGATCAGGTCAAGGAATGCACCCAGTGCTGTATACAGGGATTCTGTATAAGCATGCATGAACATTTCAATGACGGTAACCAATGTTGCGATGATGGCAATGTAAACCGGGATATGAATATCATCCGGTGTGATATTGCGCACCATGGAAACAAGCATATTTGACAGGGTCAATACAACCATAACGGCGATGCCCATACCCAGTGCGTTGTTCAGGCTTGTGGTGATGGCAAGTGTGGAGCAGATGCCAAGATACAGGCCGAATACAGGGTTCTGTGTCAGCAGCTTGTGGATAAAGCTTTCCTTTTTCTCAGGATTCTTTTCACTCATGATTCAGCCTCCTTATCCATTGATCTTATTGAACAGATCTTCAGCCGCAAGAATACCATTCTTGACGGCAGTAGATGTCAGTGTGGCACCGGAAATCATCGGAATATCGTCACCGATCTTGATGCTTTCCACTTTCTTCACATTGTCATCGTCGAAGTATTTGGAACCAACACCATTGGTTTCATTCTGTTCCAGAGCCTTGAAGCCGGAAACAGAACCATCTGTGTTGAAGCCGATCAGGAAGGTCAGGCCGTTGGAGTTGTAACCAATGCCATGGCACTTGAAGATATAGCCGGAATTGTCGCTTGTTGCATAGACATTGTCGATCAGGCCGGTTGTATCTTCAGACAGATACTTGTCTGTGACATCCTCGAAGTCAGAGTCAGGATAGAATTCCTGCAGGGAAGACTTGATGGCAGCGATCTTGTTTTCGGCAATGACCGGTGCTGTCAGAGAATTGGCAACAGAAAGCAGAAGTCCGCACACAGCACACACAATGCCGAGCAGGATCATTTTATAGGTACTTGAGTCCTTGTTCATTCTGTTCTACCTCCTTACTTTCCGGCAGCTGCCAGTGCAGCTGCAGCCATTGAAGCAATCGATGTTGATGTGTATGTTGCACCAGATGTAGCATCCACACTGTCATCCGCAGTGAGTCCCTTGTAGGCAGCCAGAGCATCATCTGTCACAGCCGCATCGCCGACACCCTTGGTATCACCGAACTTGGTAACCTCAACAGATTCGATCTTACCATCCTTGACTGTGATGGTTGCTTCATTTTCAGAATAATTGCCGCCCATGTTGTTGATCAGACCGAAGCCCTTTGCCTTGCAGGCATAGACACCATCGGACTGCTCTTCACAGGTTGCTTCATTGTCCTTGAAATCACCATTCAGCGCAATGCCGGTATCCGAAGCAGAAGCAGATGCAGAAGCTGCTGCTGTGCTTGTGGAAGAAGATGATGTGGAAGCTGTGGAATCTGTGCTTTCAGAAGCAGCCGGCTTGACAGTAGCACCCATAGCCACAGCAATGACCAGGCAGATGCCGCTGACAATCAGAGTTGTTCTGGCAATCTTCTTGGCATCCTTGATCTGGCTGCCTGCACATGCACGGTCAATGGCCGGTGTCAGCATGTTCATCAGCAGGATGGAATACAGAACGCCATCCGGCAGATTTGCACGCCAGCGGATGATGCAGGTCAAAGCAGCTGCGCCAACTGCAAACATGTACCTGCCCGGAATCGTCACTGGTGTAGTCACCGGATCTGTCAGCATGAATACAGCACAAAACAGTGTGCCGCCGGCCAGTACGTTGAGCAGAACCGTCCCCACGGCATTGCCATTGATCGCAGCTGCAATCAGCGAAATAACCACAATGGAGCCAACATAGACAAGCGGTGTTCTCCAGTTGATATCCTGACGGACAACCAGGAAGATGTAGCACAAGATGATCAGCAGCGCACTTGTGGAGCCGATCACACTTGGATAATAACCCAGGAACATCTTGCCAAAGCCGCCATACTGTGACATGAAGGAAGAGAAATCAGATCCCTTCATGACCCAGCCTGCACTCTTGATAGTTGCCATCGGGGTAGCAGTTGTTGTGAAATCAGCATTGGTAGAGCTGGCAAAGCCATTCATGATGATGGCTTCACCAAAGGCAGCTGGATTGAAGATATTCTGGCCGAATCCGCCGAAGACCATCTTGCCAAAGATGATGGCAAATACTGTCGAAACGGCGATGGCATAGTAGGAAACGTCAATCTTGGAAATCAGTACCATGATCAGAGCTGTTATCCAGCCATAGGAATGCAGCAGAGAAGATCTGACATCCTTGTGCACAGCCTTGAACCAGAGTGCTTCGGTAATCATTGCCGCAGCAACACCGGTCAGGGCCATGCAGGCTACTCTGACTCCATAGTTGACGCCATAGAAGCCGCCATAATAAACAATGGCGGCCAGCAGAACGGCAAGCAGGCACACCGTGAGATCACGCATGATCTCAGAAGTTGACTTGCTGTCTCTGTAGTTTGGAGACGCATGGAACGAAAGCTTCATTTTTTAGCACCTGCCTTTTTCATCTGCATCATGATCAGTCTCTTGCCTGTGCGGACATTCTCCGTCACAGCAATCTTACTAGGACATACGTAGCTGCAAAGACCACATTCAATGCAGTCCATCGTATGCAGCTTGTTCAAAGCCTCAAGATCTCTGCCCTTGGCAGCAGCGGCGATCTGAACAGGTTCCAGACCAGCCGGGCAGCTCTCCGTGCATCTGCCGCAGCGCAGGCAGGCAACCTCATCCTCAGGCTTGTTAATCAGAACAGTGAGACCATTGTTCTGCGGCGCAATTGAGAATGTATCCTTGGTGATGGTACGGCCCATCATCGGTCCGCCGGCAATCAGATATACATCATCAGCTGTATAGCCGCCGCAGGCATCAATGATGTCATGAGCAGTTGTGCCAACCGGTACATATACATTCTGCGGATGGCCGACACCATCGCCGGACACCGTCACATACTTGTGGGTGATCGGCATGCCGTTAGTCAGCGCATTGCCAAATGCAATGGCTGTCGTGGCATTGTTGACAATGCAGCCAGCCTGGATCGGCAGCTTGTCATAACGGCGTCCTGTAACCTCATAGACCAGAGTTCTCTCCCAGCCCATCGGATACACATTCGGCACAATCCGGATTTCAACACCCGTACCCTCGAATGTCTGCTTCAGAGCAGCAATCTGCTTGACCTTGTCTTCCTTGATGGCAACACATGCCTTCTTGGCTTTGGCCAGCTTCCAGAAAGCAAGAACACCGGTCTTGAGAAGATCCATGTTTGCTTCAATATTCTTATAATCTGCAGTCAGATAAGGCTCACACTCAACCGCATTGATGATCAGCTGCTCGACGTTCTTCGGATCGGCATACTTTACGTATGTCGGGAAGCCCGCACCTCCAAGGCCAAGCATACCGGCATTCTTGCAGAATGCCTGCAGCTCCTCCCAGGAAGCCTTCTCATAATCGAGCGGTGCAAACGGCTTTTCAACCGTGTGCTTGTGATCATTCTGAATCACAAGATGGTCTGCCATCGTAAGACCAGAGGTCATACGCTTCTCAATTCCCGTTACCGTACCGGAAACGGAAGAGAAAAGAGGCAGATAAAAGTGATCATTGCGTTCAGCAACCTTCGTTCCGACTTTGACATCATCTCCGACTTTCACGCAAGGCGCACACGGCGCATTGCCGTTGACCAGCGGAATGTAAATTACATCCGGGTCAATGGATCTGTTGACTTCTGCAGTCAGGGTCAGATCCTTATGTCCATCCAGATGACGATGCATCGGTCCTGTAAACAGTGACATATCCTCAGTTCCTTTCCCTTAAACAATCGTGAACATTATAGCATTATTAGCAAATTGTCAAATAGACAATGCATGGTCAGTTGTAATCTGATCCCACATTTCACACACATTTTACCCATCATTCAGATTCCACATGAAATGTGTAAAAACATGCTATAATCCCTACGCTATGAAAAAAATATTGCTTGCGGCAGGCCTGGCCTCACTGGTTCTTTGCGGATGTTCTTCCACGCAGAGTGCCAGTACATCCAGCAGTGACGTTCCCCTGTATTCCAACGTCTCTACCGATGCCGGCTTTGACACCGTCTTCTACTATCAGGAATACAACCAGGACAAAGACGCTTCTGAAAAACACTTCAATGAAGCGGTCAGTCTGTTCACCCACTACAACGATCTGTTTGATATCTACAACAACTACGACGGCATGAACAATCTCAAGACCGTCAATGACAATGCCGGTGTTGCCCCGGTCACAGTGGATCCTGAGATCATTGCCATGCTCAAAGAGGCAAAGCAGTTCTATACATGGAGTGATGGCGAGTTTGATATCACGATGGGTGCGTTGCTCAATGTATGGCATACCTACCGGGAAAATGGCATCACGCTGAATCAGGAAAACAAACAGGGGCCTCTTCCCACCGACAGTGAGCTGGCTGAGGCTGCCACCCATAAAGGCTGGGACAAGGTTGAGATCGATGATTCTGCCAATACCGTATATATTACGGATGCCTCTGTATCCATTGATGTCGGCGGCATTGCCAAAGGCTATGCCACCGAGCAGATTGCCCAGAAGCTTTCCACAGAAGATGACATTGGCACAATTGCCATCAATGCCGGCGGCAACAACCGCACGATCAATGCCAAGCCGGATGGCTCGCCATGGCGGGTGCGCATCCAGAACCCGGATGGTGAAGACAAGCTGATCATCGTTTCGGAAACAGGCAGCTGGTCCTTTGTCACGTCCGGTGACTATGAGCGCTACTATGTCGCCACCGATGGCAAAAAGTACCATCACATCATTGATCCGGAAACAAACTACCCTGCCGACCGTTATCGTTCTGTTTCGATTATTACCAAGGATTCCAGTGCCGCTGACTGTCTGAGTACGACACTCTTCACACTGTCCATGGAAGACGGCCAGAAAGTGCTGGATGAATATGAAAAAGCAACCGGCAATCACGCCGATGCAATCTGGGTCATGTCTGAAGACCATAAAGTTGAAGCAAAAAATGGCAAAGACCACATGGGCTTCTATATTGCCTGGACGGACGGACTGGATGGGGTGATCACATGGGAGCAGTAATCAAAGTCATTCTGCTTGACACCATCTCAGATGTTGCCAAGATCATTCCGTTTCTGTTTGTGACCTACCTCGTGCTGGAATGGATGGAGCATGAAACTGGCAAGAAGTTTGAACATGTTCTGGAAAATCACCGGAAGATTGCGCCGCTGGCAGGTGCCCTGTTTGGCATCGTACCGGAATGCGGCTTCTCTTCCGCAGCCAGCAGTCTGTATGCGACCGGTGTCATCTCCGCAGGCACCCTGGCAGCTGTCTATCTTTCCACCAGTGATGAAATGCTGCCACTGATGATCTCCTCTCATGCCCCGGCAGGCAAGATTCTTCCTTTGCTGGCAGTCAAAGTGATCACAGCTATCATCGCCGGATATCTGGCCGATTTTTTCAGCCGGCATGACCGCATCGATGTGGAATCATTCTGTCAAAGAGAACACTGTGACTGTGAGCATGGCATTCTGCATTCTGCCATCATGCATACACTGACCATTTCCATCTGGCTGTTTGTCATCACCTTATTGCTCAATGGTGCCGTTGACTTCATTGGCATGGACACACTGCGAACCTTCGTTTCAAGATATCCAAGCCGTTCTGTGCTTGTATGCACCCTGATTGGCATGATCCCGAACTGTGCTTCTTCTCTGTTATTGACACAGATGTATCTGGACCAGATGATTCCATTTGCGGCCGTTGCCGCAGGTCTGCTTGCCAATGCCGGTGTTGGCATGATGGTATTGTTCCGTGTCAATCCCAACATGAAAAATAACTTCAAGATCGTGGGTTATGTCTGGGCAGTATCGTTTGTGACCGGCATGATTCTGCATCTGTTCTAAAAAACGATGTCTGCCTGTATACAGGTATGACACCGTTTTTCTTTTGATCTGGTTATTTACTATCTTATTTAATAGGAATATGTACCATCTGCCGGCAGATGATGCAGAAATGTTATGATAAACGGCAGTGAAACAAGGGCTGAGATCACTTCTGACACGGCCTGGGCACTCTCCAGTCCGCTCAAGCCAAACAGGTAGGTTAATAACAGAACAGCCGGGATCATGACCAGGCCGCTGCGCAATGCGGCAAGGAAAGTTGCCACTTTGGCTTTGCCGATGGATTGAAACAGCATATTGCCAAAGACAGACAATGGCTCCAGCCACAGGGCAAGACACTGCCTGTGCATGGCATGGATACCGATCTCAATAACTTCCGGATCGTTGCGGAAGAACGCTACCATCTGAGCAGCCGCAAACATGCCGGTAACACCAAGAATTGCCATGATGATGGTACCCAGGATCAAGCCAAACAGGAAACCGTTCTTTACGCGGGAATAAATTCTTGCCCCGTAGTTGAAAGCAGATACCGGCTGGAAGCCCTGGCCGATGCCAATGGAAACACATAACAGGAAGTTCATGATCCGGTTGACAATGGAGATGGCAGCCACAGCCGCATCGCCATAACCGCCAGCACATGTATTCAATACCATCATGGATACAGAGTTCAGACCCTGTCTCATCAAAGATGGCATGCCAACGGCAATAATATTTGTTGTTACTTCTTTGGTCGGCTTGAAATACGACCAGCCCATGCGGCTCTGTGTTTTGCCCTGTAAATATGGCAGTAACAGAATTACGGCACTGATGTACTGGGATACCGCAGTTGAAAGACCGGCACCGCCAATGCCCATGTTGAAAACACGGATTAACAGAGCATCCCCAAAGATGTTCAATATACCACCTGCCGTCAAGCCAACCATGGCATAGAACGCTTTTCCTTCATAGCGCAGGATATTGTTCATCACGCAGCTGGAAGTAAAAGCCGGCCCGGCAATCAGGATATAGAAAGCATAGGTGCGGGCATAAGGCAGAATGGTTTCGGTTGAGCCAAGCAGCCGCATGAACGGATTGATAAAGATCAGGCCAAGAGCCATGATGATCAGACCCGCAAAGATCGAAAGATAGAAGCTGACTGCACTGTACTGTCTGGCGCCTTCAAAATCTCTGGCACCCAGTCTTCTTGAAATGTTGGAACCGGCACCATGGCCGAACATAAAGCCAAAGGCCTGAAGAATTGCCATTAAGCCAAAGACAATGCCGGTAGCACCAGAAGCACTGGTGCTGATCGTGCCGACAAAGTATGTGTCTGCCATGTTGTAGATGTTGGTGACCAGCATCGAAACAATGGTCGGCACACTCAGAGAAAGAATCAATTTAGATACCGGCGTCTTCACCATCCGGTTATACTGTTGTTCTGCACTTTGTTCCATGGCTGCAATTATAGCCAGAATTTTACAGTTCTGTGATTTTTTGTTTACAACTGTTTTTCATACAGCACACTGGCATCAAAGCTTGATGTATCCGGAACACATGTATACATCATCATTTCTGCCAGCTGGTTGTTCAACTGCTGTACCGTACGGATGACCCCTTCTGCACCCTGCTGCAGCAATGGCTTGAGAATCACTCTGCCAAGAGATACAGCATCTGCACCCAGGGAAAGGACCTTATAGCAGTCAGCTCCGCTGGCCAGGCCGCAGTCACAGAAGATGGCAACCCCGCTGCCTTCCAGTGCCTTCTTTATATCTTTGAGCATGGCTGCCGGCGGCATGCCGCAGGGAATACGGCCATGGTGATGAGAAACAACAATGGCAGCACATCCTGCTTCTTTGGCCTTAACAGCATCGGTCACACTTAAAACACCTTTGGCCACAAATGGTACAGAAGAATGCTCGCAATATGCCTTGAGGTCCGCGAAATATACCGGACCCAATGGCATGCCATCGACCACATCATAGCCGCCGTCTTTGCCGGCAATATGATCAATATCCACGCCAACTGCCACGGCACCCTGGTCACAGGCAAAATCAATCTGTTCCAGAATCGTATCATGATCCGCAAAAGGCTTGATGATACGCACCGTATCGGCACCAGTTTCCATGATGCGAGCAAAGGTTTCATCCGATTCCATGCCGACCCAGTTGAGCATATGCAATTGCTTTGCCGCAAGGGCATATTCCTCCATTGGCATCCTGCCACTTTCACCTACTTTATTCAGATGCGAGAATGCCGGCATCATCAGCGGCGTATCGTATGTGCGTCCAAAGATCTTTGTATGCAGATCCGGCTTCACACTGTCAATCACCCGCATCTCTACCAGTATATGATCCAGATAACGCCTGTTATGCACATTGGCATCATCCTCCCTGCCATCTGTTACCGGAATCAGCCCTTTGGGACCCGGCCATTTCTCTTCACTCATGATCTTTCCTCCTGTTTGTTTTCTCCATTGTAGCCCTGTTTCTCATATTCATGCATAAGAAAGCCCTGCCGCAAATTAAATGCAGCAGGGTCTCATCAGCCTCTCTATCTTTATCAGGCTTCCTTCTTTACATGACGGTAGCTGGTTGTACTGACATTCAGGATATAGCCGCTCACCTTCGGATTGATCATCAGGGCACCGCCATTTTGATAAATCGGTACACAGCCATAATCATCCAGCAGTACTTTCTCAGCCTGGATCAGATCATTCCAGCGCGCTTGGGGATCTGAGGCATCATCACCATTTTCAGCCGCATCCAGCAAAGCATCATATTCACTGTTGGAATAAGATCCTGTGTAGCCAGGAGAATTGGACTTGTAGAGATCCAGGAAGGTCTGAGGATCATCATAGTCCGGTCCCCATCTGGTCAGGCCGATTTCATAGTCATTGCTGTTCATCAGCTGCAGTCTTGTCTTCTTTGGCTTGCTGTCAAGGGAAACCGTCAGGCCCGGCAGGTTGGTCTGCAGCTGTGACTGCAGGTTTTCTGCCACTGCCTTGCACTCTTCAGAGTCATCATACAGCAGTGTAATCGAAACATCCCCGCCAAGGGCTTGTTTTGCCCTTGCATAGGCAGCCTGTGCTTCTGTTACATCTTCAACAATCAGATCACCAGCGGTATCACGGAAATAGGTGCCGTTGGAATCCGGGGCAAACTGCTGGGGAATGAATCCTTCAGCAGGCACAGAACCATCCTTTAATACATCTTCGGTAATGCTCTTACGGTCAATCGCCTTGGAGATGGCTTCACGCAGATCCTTGTTCTGGAATTTTTCATCTGTAAAGTTAAAAGCAAGTCTCCAGGAAGAACCCTGCATTCTGGTTGTAAAGCCAGCCTCATTCTTCATGGCATCCACCTGCTCACTTGTCAAAGTCACAAAGTCAATATTGCCGCTCTGATATTCCAGCACAGCAGACTGGGTATCCTGCAGGAAGCGGATGCGGATCTGGTCCGTATAAATTGTATCCTTGCCCCAGTAATCTGGATTCTTGGTAAAGGTATACTGGTTGCCAGTCTCCCAGTCGGTCATTGTATAGGGGCCGCAGTACAGCAGATCATCCACACTCTGGGCATAGCTGTCGCCTTCTGATTCATAGAACTTCTGATTCAGCGGGAAGAAAGACGGGAAACTCATCAAAGAAAGCATGAAGGAACATGGCAGGCTCAGATGTACGACAAATGTCTGATCATCCGTGGCTTCAACGCCAAGTTCACTGACCGGCAGTGTGCCGGCAATGACTTCATCCGCATTTTCTACATGAATTGCCGAGGCAATGAAGTTGTATTCCGATGCCGTAGCAGGGTCCACAAGACGCTGCCATCCATAGACAAAGTCAGCTGCCGTCACTGGATCACCATTGGACCACTTGATGCCATCTCTCAAATGGAACGTATACGTCTTGCCATCATCAGAAACATCCCAGCTTTCTGCCAGATCCGGCTGGGCCTGTCCATTTTCATCACGCTCTGTCAGGCCGGATTCACAAAGTCCCTGCATGATAAACGATGTACCATCGGTTGCTGTTTCATAGTCCATCGTATTCAGGTCCGCATCCACCGCAATCGTAACCAGACTGGTACTGCCGGATGTTGACGATGAAGACGGCGCAGACGCTGCGGATGTTCCACATGACACCAGCAGTGAAGCCGCCAGACCTAGAAAGCCAATACTTCTTGCATGCATAACACTTTCCCTCTCTTTCTATGAGCGCAAGTGTAGTCTTTGCAAAGCATGGTCTCAAGAAAATGCAAGAGGTTTCTGTAACATACATGAAATTATTTTCTCACTTAATGTAAATTGTTACAAAATAAAAAGGATGACCATCAGGCCATCCCTGCTTGCAAGACTCAGAATACTTTGTGGTCCATGATTCTGATCTGACCATTATGTTCCAGATTTTTCAATACGTGGAAATCAACTTCAGACATATAGGCATGGACAACAGAATTCTGTGTCTCGTAAGTAACAACAAAAACATCACTCTTACGATTCATAATTCTATTTCCTTTCTGTAATGCTTGAATGCTTACGATGATATATTAGCAGTTGATCTCATACAATTCAAATCTGATGCTCAGTCTTCAAGATCCTGCATATCATTCAGCAGATTCTTCAGCTCTTTCAGCTCATCCAGCGAGAAGGTGATGCCCTTGCCCATCCTCCGGGTGCCATCACTCATCTTAGACCAGTTGCGCAGATCATATACCGGATCACCATCATTGTAGCTGATCAGATTCAATTCCTTGGTATATACACTGCCCGTCTTTGCCTCACGCTTACTGACGGTGCCAAAAGACTGTTCGATATCATAATGAAATTCACTGTCTGCCATCGTTATTCCTCCTGCTTTTTCTCACATGATACATGCCTGTATCACTTTGATGCAATACTTTTGGCAAAGAAGGCAAAGCCAATGCCATCATTGCCAGCATAGGAGCCAATCACAGCACCCATGCGTGAAATCAGAAAGGAAGAAGGATCCTTTCCTTCATACAAGCACGCAGAATCTTTGATATATTTCTGCAGCATATGATCATCAAAGCCGGAATACACCATGCCAAATGGTTCAGAAAGATCCAGTCCTTCCTGACGTACATACTGCATCAGCAGGTTTCCGCCACTTTTGGAACCCCGGGCCGTGCCAAGCAGGGAAACTTCGCCATGTACAATCTGAATGACCGGTTTGATGCCAAGCATTCTGCCAGCCATGGCTTTGACAGCAGAGATCCGGCCGCCCTTTTTCAGATACTCCAGTGTATTCAAAAGGGCAATGATCCGGATCTGACTGCGCTCTTCTTCCAGATGTGCAGCAATTTCAGATGCACCCATCCCCTGATCACGGTATATACATGCTTTGCGCACAAGCAATTGCTCACCCATACTGCATGACTCACTGTCCACTGTATAGACATTCTGGATTTCTTTTGTGCCAAGCAAAGCAGAGTGATAGCAGCCGGAAAGACGGGAGGCAATCGTCAGAACAACTGCTTCATCCCCTGTCTGCATTTCACTCTTCAGCGCTTCCTCATACTGAAACGGTGGAATCTGTGATGTTTTAGGAAATGTATCTGTCTCTATCAGTCTTGTATAGAATTCATCCGGTGTCATGGTCACACCATCCAGGTATTCCTGCTCGCCAAAGCGCACATGCAGTGGCAGGATGGTAACACCAAGCTGGCTGGCCTGCTGTTGGGTCAGGTCACAGCCACTGTCCACAAAGATTCTGATCATAGTTTCCTCCGTTACGACATTATTATTGATTTGTCGCATGATGATGGATAGTGTACCTGCCTCTGCTCTGGCTGTCAATCAAAAAAAAGAACCTCAGGCTGTCTGAGATTCCTTTCTGGAAAAACGTCTGCGCACACGGCTGATCTGATCCAGGATCCAGTGATACAGACGGTTCAGTTTGCGGATGGTCCACCGCACTGCCTGCATGGTTGGATATGTCAGTAACATGAACAGGATGAAGATCATGATGGCCTGCAGTGACAAAGGTGTTAAAGAAAGCAGGCTGTTAAAGACAACAATGCAGAAGACAGCTGCGGCCGCACATCCTGCCAAGACAATGCCGCGGAACAGATTGAACGGCTTGCAGGCATGATACAGGATGACAAGACCAACTGTCATGGCTGTAATCACTGCCATCGTATTGGCTTCTGCTTCCGAGAAACCAAAGACACTGGCATACACATTCAATCCACCGATCAGAATTAATTCACAAAGGCCGCCCGGGAATGCATGATAGAGCACATTGGACAGGAAATGTCCTTTGATGCGGCCATCGTTTGGCTGCATAGCCAGGAAAAAGCCCGGGATGCCAATGGTCAGAGCACTGATAAAGGACAGCTGCAGCGGTTTGAGCGGGTAGGACAGGCTCAGAATCACACACATGATGGACAGCGTCACAGAGAAAATGTTTTTGCTTAAGAACAGACGGGCGGAGCGGTCAATGTTATTGATGACCCGTCTGCCTTCGGCAACGATGTCAGGCACCGCTGAAAAGTTGGAATCCAGCAGCACAAGCTGGGCAATCTGGCTGGCCGCATCAGAACCGCTGGCCATGGCAATACCGCAGTCTGCCTCTTTCAAGGCAAGCACATCATTGACACCATCACCGGTCATGGCTACATGATGGCCCTGTTTCTGCAGTGCCACCACCATCTTTTTCTTCTGAGACGGTGTCGTTCTGCCAAACACCGTAAACTTCGCAACTGCCGATGCAATATCCTCATCACTCTTCAATGTCGAGGCATCCACATAGCTTTCACTGTGGGGAATATGCACCTGTGCAGCAATCCGGGAAACTGTTTCCGGATCATCACCGGAGATGACCTTCACACGTACTTTCTGTCTGGCAAAGTAGGCAAAGGTGTCCGCTGCATTTTTACGAATATTGTTGGAAAGAATGATCAAGCCAAGTGGTTTAGCATCTTCAGCGTGAATCACACCACCATCTAATTGATTCACCTTTACCGCCAGCAGTACGCGCATGCCCTTTCTCACATACGGCTCAAGCCTTGGTTTGATTTCATCCATCTTTTCCCGATAGATAAACTGCGGGGCACCCACTGCTACGGAAACACCATTGGAAAATGAGGCCGCAGAATACTTGATTGAAGAAGTAAACGGCACAATCTTCGTGCATTGCCAGTGCGGATCATCTTTGAAGAATACTTTCAAGGCATCACCGGTTTCATTGCTTTGTGCAAACGCATTGGCATAAGCACTCATGATCTGCACAAACTCTGGCTTTGACAAAGAAGGATCCAGCACTTCATAGGCTTCTGTTTTCATACCGGGTTCCGTGATGGTGCCGGTTTTATCCACACACAGCGTATCAATACGCGCCAGTGTTTCAACGCAGTTCAGATCCCGTACCAATACCCGCTTCTGGGTCAAACGCAATACCGAGGCAGCCAATGCAACCGAAGTCAGAAGATACAAACCTTCCGGAATCATACCGATCAAAGCAGCTACGGTGGACTGGATGGCATCACCAAAACTGTTATGCAGTGTCAGATACTCATTGCAAAACAGAAGAATGCCAATCGGCACAAGCATGAAACCGATGACCATGATCAACCTGTCAAGAGACCGCATCATGTCACTTTTGGCAATCTTGACATTGGTGGTAGCTTCCTTGGACAGACGCGATGCATAGGATTCATCTCCGACTGCGGTCAGTCTGACAAGACATTTGCCAGTTGTGCAGGCAGAACCTGAATGCAATGTATCACCAATTGTCTTTTCAATGTCGTCTTCCTCACCGGTAAGCAGTGATTCATTGACCTTTACTTTGCCAGAAAGAATGACAGCATCAGCCGGAATCTGATCTCCGCCGCACAGTTCTACCACATCATCACGCACAAGCTGATCGCTGGGAATCTCGATTCTGCCTTCCGCCCGGATGACCGGATATTTACGAGCCGAAAGGATAGTCAGCTTATCCACGGCTTCCTTGCTTTTCAATTCCTGGATGGTACCGATCAGGGTATTGCAGATGACAACACCAAGAAACGTAATATCCGTATATTTTCCTGCAATCAGTAACAAAATTGCCAGCACAATAAAGATCAGGTTAAACGGCGTTACAATATTGCGCCGGATGATTTCTTTCTTTGTCTTGGTGCCGCTCTCTGCCGTTTTATTGACAAGGCCATGCCGGATGCGGCTGTCAACCTCATCCTGACGCAGTCCCCTCATTTCAATTTTCTCTTCACTCATATCCATTCACCACCTTCATTGTAATGCCGGAAAGTGCAGACTGTGAAATGCATCGAAGGGACAGATGATCACAATTGTTTGAAATGAGCAGAACCTGTCCCGCATGAATGTTATGATAATAGCATGAAAAGACATGATGAAAATAAACAAATCCAGAACCCTAAACAGCTGCAGTTACTGCTGGACCAAAGAAGACTGCCTCTGACACCGGAAGGAGAACAGAAAGTGCTGCAGCAGCTTGCCGCAGCCGTTTCCTCTTCCCATTTCCTTGTCGCCATACAGCCGGTGCCGGAAATGAGCGGATCACCAGAAGTGCCAGCTGACCACATCAGCCATGTCACATTGCTGCAGGCAGATGGCAAACGTTACTTGCCTGTCTTCTCTTGTGAAGAAATGATGCAGTATATGCCAGGTAAGATTGATGAACACATGCAGCTGTACTGGGCAGACATTGTTGACCTGGCATCCTTCCTTTCCATCAACCACAGTGTGGAAGCAGCCGTTGTCAACCCTGGCAAAGATGATCTTGTTCTGGATCTTCCCCTGTTAACAAACCTTCTGAACCAATACAATACCAGCCCATTCATACAGGCATAACAAAGGATAGCTGCCATCCAATACAGCTATCCTTTGTTGCATTTTTTCTTTCTCTATAAATAAAGGACCATTTGGTCCTTTCATTGAGAAGATATTGTACTGCTACTTTACATTCTGGATCATGGTCAGAATGTCATCCTTGATGGCATTGTTCACATCCAGAGCCGTCTTTCTGTCTTTCTGCATGGAGTAGAAGTAGAATTTGATCTTCGGCTCAGTTCCGGAAGGACGGATGGCAAACCAGCTTTCATTGGCAAGGAAGAAGCGAAGCACATTGCTGGCCGGAATATCTTCATAACCATCTTTGTAATCGATGACTTTGACAACCGGGATGCCAGCCACTTCCTTTGGCAGGTTGGCTCTGACATATGCCATCATGCGGGAAATGCGCTGGGCACCTGGGATGCCTTCCAGAACGATGTTTGGTTCTGCTTCAGCATAATAGCCATACTTCTGATAAATCTCATCCAGAACATCAAACAGTGTTTTGCCCTGCTTGCGGTAATAGGCAGCTGCTTCTGCCACCAGCATACCGGCAGAGATGCCATCCTTGTCACGGATTTCCGGATGTGCCGCATAGCCTACGGATTCCTCATAACCAAAGAGATACGTATATCCCTGCTTCTGCAGATCCGGAATACGGCCGCAGATATTCTTAAATCCGGTTAATGATTCAAACATTCTGACTCCATATGCCCTGGCAATGCGGGTAGAAAGATCAGAAGTCACGATGGACTTGACCATCGCACCGTTTGTGGGAAGTGTGCCGGCAGTCTTATGTCCTTCCAGAATATAATTAACAAGGATATAACCCGTCTGGTTGCCATTGAGCGGAATGTAGTTTCCTTTATCATCACGGATTTCAATGGCAAAGCGGTCACTGTCCGGATCGGTTGCCATCAGCAGTTCTGCCCCGCTCTTTCTGCCCAGCTCTTCACTCATACGGAAGGCCTTGGGATCTTCCGGATTCGGATAACCGACGGTGGTGAAATCAGGATCCGGATTTTCCTGTTCCGGTACAATCTGCCAGTTGGTAAAGCCGCGGTCTTTCAGCATCTGTCTGAATGGTTTGGAACCAGCGCCATTGAGCGGTGTATACACAAGCGGAATAGACAGATCCAGCTCATCGCCATGGTGAATGGCCAGGCTTTCAATGGCATCCAGATACATGCGGTCATAGCTGTGATCCAGCACAGTGATGGTGCCATCTTTGACACCCTGTGCAAACGGAATGGTATGCACGCCATGGAACATGTCAACTTTCTCAATGCATTCTGTCATGCCATCGGCAATATCACTGGATACCTGGCAGCCATCTTCCCAGTATGCCTTGTAGCCATTGTATTCTTTCGGATTGTGGCTGGCAGTGATATTGATACCGGATGTGGTATGCAGTTTCCTAATTAAAAAGGCAAGCTCCGGGGTTGGCCGCAGATCATCAAAGACATAGACTTTGATTCCCTTTGCGGCATAAATAGATGCGGCAAGCTCTGAGAATTCTTTCGAGAAATGGCGGGGATCATGGGCAATGATCACTCCTTTGTCCATCGCTTCTTTGCCATGGGCAGCGATATAATCCGCAATACCCTGGGAAGCACGGCCTACCGTATAGATATTCATACGGTTGGTACCGGCGCCTACCTTACCGCGCAGACCGGCGGTGCCAAAAGACAGATCCTGATAGAACCGGTCTTCAATTTCTGCTGGATCATCCTTGATGGCTTCCAGCTCTTTGCGCAAAGGATCATCCTGTCCCAGCGTATCGAGCCACTGCTGGTATCTCTCCTGTGCATTCTTCATGTTAATGATTCCTCAACTTTCTTACTCTGCAGATATATTAGCATTTTTTCAGATGTGCCTGCATCAGCCTGATGACTCTTTGGATAAAAATGAGTAGTAATGTGAACATTGCTGTCGGTCAATTTTCATTGAAGGATCCCTCTCATTGAAACGTCCCTTTTTGACGGGCTTTTCAAAGGGGATTCGGTAGCTGTCTTGACCAAAATCATATATTATTTGGGTGTGGAGAGATGGTTTGGAACG
>NZ_JAZHUW010000024.1:0-29536 GCF_036453465.1 Lactimicrobium sp. | reverse complement strand
AATATGCTAGCCACTGCTTTCACCCTCGGCGTCACCGCCTGCGGCTGGTGGTTCACTTCACTTGGCGACAAATACCCGTGACCTGCGTCTGCTGCAGGCTGGATGTGTGTCATGCCCGACACACCTACGAAAATGGCCTGTCAATCTATGGCAGGCCATTTCATATGCTTATTTCAGTTTGTCGTATTCTGCAGGATCAACCTTTTCCAGCCATTCTGGTTCTCCCTTGGACCAGTCTTCCAAAGCAAGATGGGGAACCAGCTGTCTCTGGCAGCACCATGCCAGTGTTTTACGCCGCCGGGAATATCCACAACGTCACCTGCATGCAGTTTGATGGCATCACAGCCTTCTTCCTGATACCATCACATTCCATCTGTTACAGACAGTCATGCAGGATGGCTTTGACTTCTTCTTTGCTTAACGGGACATAGGCATGTAACAGTCTGCCATTTCTGCCGGCATGTTCTGCCATCTCATCAAAGTGCTCCTCCCCAATGTTCAGTGCACTTAATGTCATTGGCACACCAAGCGAAGTAAAGAACTTTTCGGTTTCATCGATTGCCTGCTCAGCCGTTTCTTTGTCACTCTTGCCCACAATGCCCCAGACATCTCTGCCGTACTGCGCAAAGCGGGACAGCGTATCATCATTGAGCATATGGCGCATCAGTCTTGGTGTGATAATGGCAAGACCGACACCATGGGTGACATCATAGAAGGCACTCAGTTCATGCTCAATGGCATGGGCAGGCCAGCCGCCATAGCCGCATCCCTGTGACAGAATGCCATTGCATGCCAGAGAAGATGTCCACATCAGCTCACCTCTTGCCTGTGCATTGTCAGGCTCCTTCACTGCCACCGGAGCATAATGAATCACTGTCTTGATGGCACCTGCCAGCATCTGATCTGCCAGGTATGTCATATCCGGTCCAAAGTACTGTTCCAAAAGATGCGACATGATATCAATGGAGCCGGCTGCGGTCTGCTTTGCAGGTACCGTGTATGTATAAGCCGGATCCAGAATGGATACTTTTGGCATGGTCAGCTCATTGCCATAGCCGATCTTCTCATTGGTTTCAGGGTTGGTGATGACAGCACCATCATCATATTCACTGCCCGTGGCAGCTAATGTCAGAATGGTAACCAGCGGCAGTGCCTTTTCTGTCTGTTTGCCCTGTGAAACCATTTCCCATGGATCGCCATCATAGTACACACCAGCCGCAACAACCTTGGCACAGTCAATCACACTGCCCCCGCCTACTGCCAGAACCACATCAATGTTGTGTTTCCTGCACAGAGCAATGCCTTCTCTGTCACTGTCAATTCTGGGATTCGGGGCAATGCCGGCCAGCTCATAAATCTCACAGTCTTTCAGCAGGGCATACACCTTGTCATAGATACCATTGCGCTTGATCGAGCCGCCGCCATAGCACAGCAGCACTTTCTTCCCGAATTTTGCAATCACCTCAGGTAGATGCTCAATCTGTCCCTTGCCAAATAACACTCTAGTTCCAGCCTGATACACAAAGTCTTCCATATTTACCTTCTCCTGTTCTGACCGCATCATTGCAGTGTCTTATTACCTTGGCACTATTGTAACATGGATCGTATCTCCATTCTTTTTTCCAAGCTTCTGACGGATGGCCTTCAATACACCGATGATATAGCAGATGTTTCCATTCTCATCTTTGACACCCATATTGACGATACTGCCATCATAGGGAAGTCCATCAAATTCGGCATGGACTTTGACTCTGCCTTTACCATACTCTTTACGGATATCATAGGGAAAGATGATATAGGCACCGCCCTTGTCAGGAATCTCATGCAGTACGGCAGTAAATGTATATTCCTTCTGCATATCAGTCCTTGCACAGGGCAATAATCTCTTTTAATAGATCATAGGCACGGTCAAATGAGGCAAGATCGAGTTCTTCTTCTGGTGTATGGATGTACCGGGAGACAGGGCCAAAAGTAATGATATCCATCGCAGGATCCAGACCTTTGAAGATGCTGCACTCAAGGCCGCCATGTCCAGCCGAAACTTCAAGTTTTCTGCCATGTGCCTCTGCCACCTTTGCATACTTGTCGCGCATTGGTGAAACCTGGGAATAGTTCCAGCCCGGATACCGGGTCACCACTTCCATGGAAATGTCAAGGATAGAGGACAGTTTTCTCAATATGCCAAGCAGATTGTCCACGCCGCTTTCCAAAGCCGAGCGGATCAGTGTCTGCATATGTACATGATTTCCTTCGGTATGGACAATACCTAAATTCAAAGATGTCAATGTCAGTCCTTCAATGGCCAGTGATTTATGCTGGAAACCATTTGGCATCAGATAGATCATGTCCAGCAAAGCAGAGGATGATGAATCGCCCGCATGTTCTTCTGGCATCCTGACTGGTGTGCAGTCTGCTGTAAAGCCTGGATCACTGATTTTCAGTTCTTCTTTGATAGCAGCAGCACTCTTCTTCACAGATGCAAGCAAACCAGAAGGATCTGCCGCAGTCGTAAAGACATATTCCGCTTCCCGGGTAATGGCATTGTCCTTTGTACCGCCTTCCAGCGAAACAAGATTGATCCTGATGCCGGCACTTTCAGCTTCTTCCAGAATTCTTACGGCAAGGATATTGGCATTGCCGCGTTCTTTGTGAATCTCACCACCGGAATGGCCGCCCTGCAGCCCATAGACATGCAGTACATAAGCAGGATCACTGTTTGTGACCATGTGCAGATCAATATCCAGATTGACATCACAGCCGCCGGCGGAGGAAGCTGCTGTTACCACTTCCCCACCGCCATCAAGACTGATCAGCCTGTGTCCATGGATATCTTCCTTTTTCAGCTTTTCCGCCCCTAATAATCCGATTTCTTCCATCGTTGTAAAGATGCATTCCAATGGTGGATGCGGCAAGGTCTCATCTTCCAGAATTGCCAGCATATAAGCCACACCGGTGCCATCATCTGCACCAAGGGTTGTGCCTTTTGCCTTTAACAGATCGCCATCGGTATACAGATCCAGAGGATCTTTCAAGAAGTCATGATGACTGCCTGCTGTCTTTTCACACACCATATCCATATGTGCCTGCAGAATCAGCACAGAGGCATTTTCATAGCCTTTGCTGGCAGGCTTATCAATCGTGACATTGAACACTTCATCCTGGTGCCACTGTAAGCCATGATCTTTGGCAAACTGCACAACAAAATCCGAGACTGCTTTCTCATTGCGCGAACCGCGCGGAATCTTTGATATCTCATGAAACCAGTAACAATGTCTTTTCTTCAGATCAAACTCCATAGCTGCATCTCCTTTGCCTAATGATAAGGCAAAACAAAACAGATGTCAGTTTTCAATCCTGCCATCCCTGCAGATCAGTCTTCTTTTCTATTTTCATCGTGCAATCTTTTTCATCTCACTTTGCCACATACTACATTCTTCAAGCGCGAAAAAAATGCCGGATTGCCTGTATTCATGCAGGTTTTCCGGCATTTGTTTTCCTCCTGACTATCAAAGATTTTCACTTCTGTGCATTCTGCTGTTTGACAAGCTGGTGAATCTCATTGGTCACGTCTGACACCTTGTAGTTTTTCAGATCATTCTCAAAATGATCCTGTACTTCCTGCAGGTCCTTTTCCAAAGCCGCATGAATATTCCGTCCTACCGGACAGTTGGGATTTGGATTTTCATGAATGTGGAAAAGTTCTTCCTTGTTTTTTTCCACAGCCATATAAACATCATAAAAAGAAATCTGATCCAGCGGCTTTGCCAGAGTAATACCGCCCGGTCCTCTTTTTGTGTCCACAAGTCCTGCCTTTTTCAGTTCTGACATCAGACCGCGTACAATCACCGGATTGGCACCAATACTGCCAGCGAGCATATCACTGGTGACTTTCTCATCCTTTTCAAAATATTCCACCGCTGCCAGGATATGAATGGCAATCGTGAATTTCGTTGATATCTGCATATTACTTTCACCTCATGAATCTTCTGCTAGTATCAATGCCACAGTTTACCGGTTTTGACAAGCAAAATGAAAACCTGCACATGCCTGCAGGTCCTCATACGCGTATTTTTTATATGAATCAGGCTCTGACAATAGAGATTCTCTGCTGGATGTGATTGCCCTTTTCAATCTCATCCACCAGGGCAATGGCATAATCGGCATAAGAGATGATGCTTTCATTTCTGCTGTTGAGAGTCAGCTCCTCACCGCCAAGGATGTACTTGCCGCTTCTTTCTCCATCTGCCTGGAAATCACCAGCTGGTGAGATGTAGGTCCACTTGACACCTTCGGTGGCACGCAGCAGTGCCAATGCAAGGCCATGGGCTGCACTGACCGGCTTATACGCATCCGGGAAGGATGGCTGCAGTTCTACCGTAGAAGTATGTTCCTTATTGACATACAGTCTGCCGGCACCACCCACAACCACCAGACGGGTATCTGTTCCCTTGACAAGATCTGCCAGCGTAATGGCAGCCTTGGGAATGACATACATGGTTTCCAGTGTCCAGGCACCTGCTGCGTCCACAACGACGTCAAATCCCCTGAGATCCTCTGCTGTCAGATCAAACAGATCCTTCTGTACATAGTGCTGTGCTTTGGTGTTGTTTTCATGGCGGCCAAAACCTGTTACCTCAAAGCCACGATTGACTGCCTCTTCAATTACCTTGTTAGCGACACGGCCATTTGCGGCCACAACTGCAATCTTCTTTTTCATTTTATCTTCCTCCATATTTGATGTCATATGTTTTATTTCATCTTACGTGAATATCATATCATGGAGAAATTTAACGTCAACTATTTTATTACATTTATCGTTTCTTCTTTTCAGCCTGTGTACGCATCATCTTTATGATTAGAAAAATCCTGTTTCGCCAGCCATTCCTCTTCTTCTTTGGTTTCCGGTATATCAATGCGTTCAATCCTGAAGATCACCGGCCGAGTGCCATCATTGCAGCAGGTGATCATCATACGGTCATCATTGGTCCAGCCATGCATGATCGAACCACCCTGTAAGCCGGTATAAATATAACGGTTGATGGCATCCCATGCCTCAGAACAGAATGGTCTCTTCGGACCGCCTGCTGTTTCCTCCGGGTTACAATCCGTATGCACAAGTGTATTGAGTCCCATGTGATAGAAATCATCTTTATCAGCTGTTCTGTCAAACAGGTAGACATCACCCTTGTGGAAAACCGGACATGGACCTGAAGCAGGATCAGCCAGATATTTCTGTTGATATTCAGAAAAGCACTTCGTATCCAGTACGGTTACTTTGACTCTGTGTTTCATATGTACTCCTGTTCTCTTTCTGTTTTCTTAATGCTTTTCACCAGGAGAATAAGGTACAAAAGCTCACAAGGCATCCTTAGGACAGGCTTTGACACATTCCATGCACAGTATGCATTCTGTCCCATTGATCCGGTTTCTGGCATTGTTGGTCACATCCACATCCATTGGACAGACGCGCTTACACTTTTCACAGTTGACACATTTGCTGTGATCGCACTGGATGCGGATCAGCGAATAGTAACTCATCGGTTTCAGAAAGACTGTGATCGGACAGATGTACTTGCAGAAAGCACGGTTATCCTTAAAAAGGAAGGCAAGAAAGATGCCAATGGCGTAATAGGCAATGTTGCCAATGACAAACGTCCAGATCATGATCTTTTCAATGTGGTTAACATGTGCCAGGAACAGTGCTGCCACAAAGACAAAAGACAACAGGAACATGACATAGCGGATCCAGCCGATCTTCTTCCTTTGATGCAAAGCAGGTATCTTGTATGGCAGAAAGTCCAGTACCATGGCTGTCCAGCAGGCATAGCCGCACCAGCCCCTGCCAAACAGCAATGGACCGAAGATCTTGGCAATGGCATAGTGAATGACGGCAGCTTCAAAGGTACCGGTAAACAGGTAATACCAGAATCCTTCGATCTGCATATTCTCTTTCTGGATCAGGCCAAGATACACAAGCATATAGCCGCCGACCAGCAGCTGTACAATACGTCTTGCATGTTTATAGTTTCTGATATAGAGAAACAGGCCCAGGGAGATGGAAATGCCGATATAGCTGAAATTGAGAAGATAAAACAGGTTGTGCTTTGTCAGCCAAAGTGTAACAGCCGTACTCTCAAAGGCTAATAGTAAGATCAGTGGCACAGCATATTTGTTCTTTTTCATGATAATCACCTGATATCAGAATATCTGATCATTGTAAAATCCAATGACAAAAACAGCAGATCCACCCCAATCTGGGGATCTGCTGTTTTGATGATTACTGCAATTGTATTATCTGCCGCCTGCATTGTTGTACAGAAGACGCTGCTTTAACTGTGTATTGTCAATGCCAAGAGCTTCCATGATCTTAAAGGCAAAGGGATATGGGGTGGCCGGCCCAGGTGAGGTAATCAGGTTCTGATCCCAGACCGCCGGAGCATCCACGAAATTTCCATCGGTCAGCACCTTGTCATAGCCTGTATAACCTGTGACTGTCTTTCCTTTCATTACACCAGCCGCATGTGCCACTTTGGTGCCAGAGCACATGGCACCAATCAGCTTATTGTTCTCATTGAACCAGCGCAGTGTATTCATGACATCTGTATTGTCCATCAGCTTTGTCCAGGAAGTTCTGCCGCCTGGCACAATGATGATGTCATATCTTCTGACAGTCTCCGGATCAAATGGTGCATCTGCCTTGATATCCATGCCCTGCATGGAATGCACCCAGAGGTCTTCATGAAAACAGAACTTTGTAACTATGACACCTGCTCTTCTCAGCAGGTCCACAATCTGAATCGTTTCGCTTTCTTCAAAGCCTTCCATCATCAATACCGCTGCCTTTTTCATGCCTGTTCTCCTTTCTCATCAAATGCCTTGTCATATACCATTCTCGACTTCACCGGTTTTGGATCAATGCCCAGTTCTTTGACAAGTGCATAAGCAAACCGCCATGCCAGCGCCGGTCCCTGTGATGTGATCAGGTTTCCATCCTTGACAACAAGTTCATCACGCCAGGTGCCATCCATCAGCTTGTCTTTGATGCCGGGATAGCTTGTATATTGATGATTCTTCAGAATACCCGCTTTCTGCAGAGCCAGCGGTGCTGCACAGATGGCCGCAATCTTCTTTTTATCATGATTCATCTGCTTTAATACTGCCTGCAGCGTTTCATCACTGCACATGTTCTCTGCCCCCTTGTATCCACCCGGCAGAATGATCATATCCGCATCCGTATCTGTTTCATTCAATACACGGTCTGCCCGGATCACATTACCCCAGGCACCTGTGACTTCTCTGTCTTTCAATGCACACATTGCACAGTTTACTTCTGCTCTGCGCAGCACATCCACAATGGTCAGTGCTTCGCCTTCCTCACATCCATCCGGAAGAATCAAAATGGCTTTTTTCATTGTCCTCAGCCTCCTTGTGACACCTGTAAGAATAGGCAGATGACAAAAGGAATGTTGAGATTTCCAGATTGTGGAAATACCGCCATGAATCCTGCTGTCTATTTATAAATATGGCTGAGGTGATGAACATGACGAAACAGGAAACTGCAAAAACACTTTTGATCTTATGCGGGATGACCGCCGCTTCCATCGGTATCAATGGCAATACACCGGGTGTCTTCTATACAGTTGTCAGTACCTCCCTGCACATTGCCAGAGGAACCTTTGCCATGCATGCCTCGCTATCCATGCTTGCCTGGGCACTTGGCTCTCTTATTGTGCCGGATCTGATGAAGAGAATTTCTTACCGGCTTCTATGTGTTGTCTGTCTTGTGGGCATGTGTGTCTCCACCATCCTGATGGGATGTGTCTCTCAGGTTGTCTGGTTCTATCTTCTTGGCATTTTGCGCGGTGCAGCCGCATCCCTGTGTGCCAATGTCCCGGTCACCATCCTCATTGCACAGAAATGGCACAAACGAACCGGCACCATCACATCCTTTGTACTTGCCTTTTCCGGTATTGCCGGTGCCATCTGTTCCCCATTGCTTGCCCAATGCATCACCGCTTATGGATGGCGCAATGCCTACTTCCTGCAGGCAGCCATCATTGCCATATGTTTACTGCCATCTGTCATCATGGGAATTTCCTATGAAGCAGAACAAGTGCAGAAGAAAACCAGCCAGACAAAGTCCCATAGAGATATCCATACGATGATTTCTCTCAGCTTTATTCTGCTTGCCGTCTTTTCTCTGCTGCATACATCCCTGACCGGCATCTGCCAGCATCTGTCCGGCATGGGGGAAGCCAGCGGCATGACACTGGAACAGGGTGCCCTGTTATTGACGTGCGCAATGGCCGGCAATATCCTTTCCAAACTGATCATTGGCATTCTCTCTGACCGCAGGGATGCCATACATGCATGTACCATCATGATCCTCATTAACATTGCCAGCTTGTTCATCCTGACAGCAGGCATGAAGCTTGCCAGTTTCCCCCTTTCTGCCATTGGTGCCTTCCTGTTTGGCAGCGTCTATTCAGTTGGTGCCGTTGGCATCTCCTTATTAACAAGACAGCTGTTTCCACCGACTGCCTACAGCATTCTCTATCCAAAGTTTGCCTTCATGGTCAGTGCCGGCAGTGCCATGTCTCTGCCGCTGATCGGCTATTTCTATGACTTTACCCAGTCTTATCTGCCTGCTTTATACATTGCCATCTTCATTGATGCCATCGACCTGGCATCACTTGCCCTGCAGAATCATGCTTTGAAAGAAAAAGTGATCAGAACCGTACAATTGTGATTATCATGAATGCAGGAGTGCATTCATATGATCTATGGAAAACCGGCAGTGATCCTGCTGAATGAAATTGCCAGTGAAAAACCAGATTCCGCCAATGCCGCCATTGCCAGATGGCTGCTGCACCAGTCTGATCCTGACCAGCTGTCCATCAAGGCAGTGGCCGATGGTGCCCATGTCGGAATTGCCTCGGTATCCCGCTTTGTCAAAGACATTGGCTTTGAGGACTTTTCCTCTCTGCGGGATATGCTCAAAGAAGGGCTGGACAGACCGGCCCGGATTGATAAAACAAAGCAAGACAGCCGCACTATGATCCATGATGAGATTGTCCTGGGCCTGGATCTGGCTTCACAGGTGGATATGCATGCCATCCGCCAGTGTGCAAAGGCCATTGATCATTATCAAAAGATCTGGGTATTCGGATTGATGAAAGCAGAGGCTGCAGCTATCTGTCTTGCCGATGATCTATGTCTTGCCGGCAAAGATGCGGCTACTCTGTTTTCCCATGCCCAGCAGATGGACTGCATCAAACGGGCAGGAAAAGAAGAACTGATCATCCTGTTCAGCTATACAGGCAGCTATTTTGATATCAGCGAAAACGGCCAGCTGCATATCAATGCCCCGGTCATCATGATCAGCGGCGGGCAGAACATGTATCCAGGTCTTACCAGCCTGTTTATCCGCTATCCATCTCATCTGGATAAGGCAAGCCATCCCTATACACTGCTGTATATGGCAGATCTGATCACACAGACATATCTGGAAGACAGGCACTGACTTGTTTTCCTTTTTCTTTACCACGTCTTTACGTATTCTTAAGCAAATGACGATACTCTCTCCTGTATAATATAGACACTCACAGGAGATTGTCTGATGAAACTGACCATATCACATTTACAGAAATCCTTTACCAGCAAACAGGTTTTAAAGGATCTCTGCCTGCAGGCAGAAAGCGGCAGTGCACTGGGACTATTGGGCCGCAATGGTGCCGGCAAAACAACAACCATCCGTATTCTTTTAGGCCTTTTCCCGGCTGACAGTGGTGAAATCCTGCTGGATGGCAGGCCGATTGACAGAAAGAAGGTCAGGTTCGGCTATCTGCCGGAGGAAAAGGGACTGTATCCCAAGAAGAAGATTCTGGATCAGTTGATTTACTTTGCGCAGTTAAAGGGCATGTCCTATTCAGATGCGAAGGTGCAGTGCATGGCCTGGCTGAAGAAGTTTGATCTGGATGCCTATGCCAATAAGAAGCTGGATACCCTTTCCAAGGGCAATCAGCAGAAGGCTGCCTTGATCACTGCACTTGTTCATGATCCGGACATTGTCATTCTGGATGAGCCGTTCTCCGGTCTGGATCCGGTCAATGCCCGGGTGCTGGAGGATGCCGTCAAGGAACAGATTGCCAGGGGAAAAATAGTGTTCTTCTCCAGCCACCAGATGAATTATATTGAAGAGTTCTGCAATCATATTGCCATTCTGCGGGATGGAAAGATTGTGCTGGATGGCACCTTGAATGATATCCGTGCCTCTTATCCGCAGAACCGGCTGCTTGTGCGCAGTAAGAATATTTCTGAAATTATTGCAAAGTATCAGGCTGAGCCCTTTGAGATGGATGGTGCCATTATCACCATGACAGATGAGAATAACAAGCATGAACTCATGCAGGCATTAAGTGAGAATTATGACCTGGATGAGATGCGTGTCATGATGCCGACACTGGCAGAAATCTTTGTAAGCTATGCCGGAAAGGAGAAAAAGGCATGAAACAGTTTGGAATCATTCTGCGCTTTGAGCTCAAGGAAATCTTTTCTTCCAAGGCTTTCAAGGCAGTCACGATCATTGCTGTGATCATCATGGCATTAATCATGTTTGTGCCAAAGCTGATCAAGAACATCCTGACACCTTCTTCTCTGAGCAATAATACGATTGCCGTCAGTGCTGACTGGAATAGCTTTGATCAGAGTGAAACAGATGCCATTCAGAGTGCCATCAAAAAGGCACTGCCAACCGATGATATCCAGTTTGTCAGTGATGATGCCGACACCCTGCAGAAACAGGTCAAGGATGATGAACTGGATGGGGCGGTGATGATCAATTCTTCTGATTTTTCCCGGTATACCTACTATGTCAAGGACCAGTCCATGTATGATGCCAACACAAGTGTATTTGACGGCATCTTTACAAGCATGCTGCAGCAGAAAGCCCTGGAGGAAGAAAACGTATCATCATCCAAAGCCAGTGCCATTCTGCAGCTGAGCGCGTCTCATGACATTGTCAATCTTGGCTCAGACATGTCTTCCACCTTCATCTATGCCTATATCATGGTCATGGCTTTGTATACCGTCATTGCCATGTATGGACAGATGGTGGCCTCCAGAGTAGCAGCCGAGAAAGACTCCAGGGCCATGGAGCTTCTGATATCGAGTGCTTCACCAACCTCATTGATGTTTGGCAAAGTCATCTCGGCATGTCTGGCCGGCATCTTCCAGATCACTGTCATCTTTGGATCTGCTATCATCTTTGCCAAGATGAACAAGTCCATCTGGACATCCAATTCCCTGCTGGCATCCATCTTCAATATTCCCGGCTCACTGCTTGGCTATATGATCATCTTCTTCCTGCTGGGCTTACTCATCTATGCCTTCCTGTTCGGTGCCATCGGTTCGACTGTATCCCGCATTGAAGACCTTGGCACAGCCGTCACACCCATTACCATGATCCTGGTCATCTGCTTCATGATTGCCATGTTCGCCATGTCATCCGGCAACCTCAACAACACCTTCATCAAGGTATGTTCCTACATCCCATTCACCTCACCCATGGTCATGTTCACAAGAATTGCCATGCCTACAGTACCAGCATGGGAAATCACACTGTCCATTGTGATCCTGGTGATATCCGTCTTCCTGGTTGGCAAACTGTCAGCGAAAATCTACCGTACAGGTGTCTTGATGTATGGCCAGAAGATCAAGCCATTTACACTGATAAAGATGATCTGGAAAGCATAAGAAAAGGGCGCGTGCCCTTTTTTGTTATCTTCTTCCGATTTCTGTTCTTACTGGTTCAAAGCATACTTGTAGATCACTTCAGCCACACCATCCTCTTCACACGTATGCTCAGTGACCACATCACACAATGGCTTCATTTCTTCTACTGTATTGGCAACACCAACACCAAGGCCGGCATCTTTGATCATGCTTAGATCATTGTAGTTGTCGCCAATAGCAATGGTATCTTTGATATCAATGCCAAGGATGCTGGCAAGGTGCTGAAGGCCGGTGCCTTTGTTTACACCTTTCTTGTTGAATTCCAGATAGCGGTTGGAAGAGTAGCTGACATCCATGTCAGCTGTCATTGGATCCAGCTCTTTTGCAATCCTGTGCAGATAATCCGTATCTGTGTTTTCATACAGACACTTGACGATATCCTGCCCTTTGAGAAAAGACAGATCTTCATGATCAAATTCGGTAAATGCCTGTCTGCCGTTGAGATAATCCATCTCACCTGGATTCATGTTGTATGCCCAGACCGTATCCAGAGTATAGATATGCTGGCAGACATCATACTGCTTTCCTTTGACAAACAGGTTATCTGCCTGCTCATAGGTAATGCCGGCAAAGAAGAGAAGTTTGTCATCTTCGTTTCTTGTGATGGCACCGCCGTTGAAGGAAATGACATACGATCCCTTTCTTCTGTACTGCCCGATTTCTTTCAATGTTCCTTCAGCTGTCCAGAACGGCCGGCCGGTTGCACATACAAAGATGCCTCCGGCTGCTTCAAAATCCGCAATAGCTTTCCGGTTTCCCAATGATACCGTCTTATCTTTTCTCAGAAGTGTTTCATCCAGATCACATGCAATCAAACGATACATATTATCCTCCTGCAGTCTTTCTGCTTTCATTGTGCGCCTGTAGCAACAGGAATGCCAGTGCTGCTTACTTGTTTTCCTGTTTATCCAGACATTCCTTGATGTGGCGGATAAACACTTTGACCGCCGGTGAGTTTCCGGAGCCTTCCGGCAGTGCAATGCCCATTTCAATGTACTGTCTTGGCTTCATTGGCACCAGTACAACATCCCCCTGCCACTTTCTGGAGATCAACGTCTGGTTGAAACTGATGCCAAGACCTGCCGCCACCATATTCCATGTTGTAAAGCCATCCTGGGTTGTATACTTTTCATTCATATGCAGCCCTTCTTTGGCGATGATACGATCCTGATCGGTATCACGGTCAGGAGAGGTATGGATGAAAGGTTCCTTTTCCATGTCATGAACAGGAAAAGCTTTCAGGCTCGCTTTAGGATGGTTCTTTGGCAGCCAGACAACCATCTCATCCTGCATCAGAGGAATCCACTTGTATTCAGATTCTGTCTTTGGTCTTGCACAGATGGCCATTTCGATGGATCCCTGATCCAGCCATCTGGCAATATCAGAAGTGCCGCCTTCATGAATGCGGATCTGAATGCCGGGATATTGGGTCTCAAAGGACTTGAGAATATCCGGCAGCAGGATTGCTGAGACACTGAAATAGCAGCCAAGGGCAATGGTACCGGTGATGACGCCTCGTATTTGTGCGCCAAGTTCCTGTGCGGATCTGCCTGCCTTGACCACATTGCGGATCACCGGCATCATCAGTTTTCCATTCTCACTGAGTTCGACGCCTTTCTTACTGCGGATGAAAAGAGAGAAGCCAAGCTCCTGTTCCAAAGACGCAATCATTCTGGTGATACCAGATTGTGAATAGCCAAGGATTCTGCCGGCAGCCGTAAAGCTGCCGCTGTCTGCCACACTGAGGAATGCCTCATATTTGTTCAGGTCCATACATTCACCTTCTATCCATGACATTTTATCATGATAAATATGATTTTTTATCGTTTGCGTCATGATAGTATGACGGCTATCATGTAGCTGTCCAAAGGAGGACAGTACATATGGAAAAGATCATGATGGCTTCTGATTATCAGTGTGGAGCTTATCCGACAATACTTGAGGCAATGGCAAAGACAAATCTGCAGGCAAGAGCAGGTTATGGCATGGATGAGATCTGTGCGCGGGCAAAGGAAAGAATCCGCAAAGCCTGTGATTGTGAAAAGGCAGAAGTGGAGTTTCTTTCCGGCGGCACTCAGGCCAATGCGGTTGTGATTGGTGCCCTGCTGAAATCCTATCAGGGTGTGATTTCGGCAGACAGCGGTCATGTCAGTGTGCATGAAGCCGGCGCGATTGAACATGGCGGCCACAAGGTGCTGACAATCAAGGGAAAGCTTGGCAAGATCAGTGCAGATCAGATTGAAACAATGATGCAGGATTATTACAACGATGGCAATCATGACCACATCGTCATGCCAGGCATGGTCTATCTGTCACAGCCCACCGAATTCGGCACATTGTATTCCAAGCAGGAATTAGAAGACATCTCTGTGGTCTGCCACAGATATCATCTGCCTTTATATGTGGATGGAGCTAGACTGGCCTATGCCCTTGCCGCAAAGGAAAATGATGTGACTCTTTCTGATCTTGCCAGACTGTGTGATGCATTCTATATCGGCGGCACCAAGTGCGGCGCTTTCATTGGTGAAGCCGTTGTTATTCCCAATCCGGACCTGATTCCTCACTTCTTTACGATCATCAAGCAGGATGGCGCCCTGCTGGCCAAAGGATGGCTGCTTGGCATCCAGTTTGATGAGCTGTTCAAGGATGATCTCTACATGCACATTGGCGAAAATGCCATCAGATATGCAGAACAGATCAAGCAGGAACTGGTCAAAGACGGCTATCAATTATACTTTGACTCCCCAACCAACCAGATCTTCTTCATCATTGCAAACGATAAACTGGAGAAATTAGGTGAGAAGGCAGTTTACAGTTACATGGAGAAGTATGATGAAACCCATACTGTTGTCCGTTTTGCCACAAGCTGGTCCACCACAAAAGAAGATGTGGATAAACTGTGTAAGATCATCCGGGAGAATGTCTGATTAAATTTTCTGATACATATCCTCGAGTGTATACAGCTTTTCAGTATGTTTCTCAGACAAAGAAAAACCGCTTTTTGAGAAGAATCCAAAATCATATGCATGCAGAGGGGACTTGTTTACCTGCTGTTCTTCACTGGCAATCATGGCATCTGTTACAGGCTTTTTCCTGTATTTTGCCTCATAAAAAATCCAGCCCTTCTCATCTTTTGTGACAATATCAAACTCACCATTTTCATTATCTGCTGGATTGTCATAGTAATATTTGCCAATCTCTTCAAACGGCGGATCAATTTTCCCAGCTCTGTTCATTCGGATCAGAAACTGTCTGCAGATTTTCTCAAACTGTTTTGGGATATACTGTTCTTCAAAATCTTTACGTACAATCCGTTGAAAGAAAACTTCTGGACCCATCACCTGGATCCTGACCGGATTTCGGAAAATATAACGGAAATAGAAATCTGACAGTGGATCTGAAATCCGATACACTGCCTTTTTCTTGTCATTCGGCTTATTAATCGGATACTCCTTGGTAATCATTTCCATTTCTGACAGTTTCGTCAGCATATTGTTCAATGATGCGTCCGTTGAAAGACCTGATGCAGTATAGATATCCTTAAACTTTGTTTTGCCTGCCGCAATGGCATTAAAAACACTGTTGGCATTTTCAAGTTTACTGATCTCATTGCGCAGATACAGGTCAACTTCGTTCTGCAGAGGTGCATTTTCTTTCAGTACAAGCTTGATGATATTATCATCGGCACTCAGATTGGTATCAATGAGTGAATTGTAATATGGTACGCCTCCAAAAACACTGAACATCTTCACTTTATCTTCATTGCTATATGATTGATAAAATTCTGATGATACAAGATAATCCATCTGATTCAGCTTTATGACCAGCGAAAATCTGCCATAAAGAGGATTTTCGTATTCCAGCAGTGATTTCATAACGTCAATATAGGAGCCGCACAGAATCAGTTTCAGCTTAGAGGTATGCAGGCCAGCATCCAGAAAAGCCTGAATAATACTGTCACACCCCTCAATCTGTTTCCGCAGAAATGGATATTCATCAAGAACAACAATGATTTTTTCTTTTTCAGCTGCTGCAAACAGAAATTTCAATGCATCATTCAGATTCAAAAAGGACAGGCCAGGCATCGAAAGAGAATATGCAATTGCCTCTGAAAATGCCTGCATATTCTGTGCTTCCGTAACCTGCCGGCACTGAAATACAACCTGCCTGCAATTCATTTGTTCCAGGCAGTGGCGAATCAATTCACTCTTGCCAATCCTGCGTCTTCCATATACAAGAACCGCAGCCTGGCGATCATCTGACAACACCTGCATCAGATCTTCTGTTTCTTTTTCTCTGCCAATAAAGCGCATATCATGCCTCACTTAGTCTGATTATACTTAGGCTAACCTAAGTATAAATCATCTAAGTATAATTACAATATGCCTTCTGCTCAGTTTTCTGCCTTTTCAGACAGTTCCATCCATCTCTCTTCCATCTCATCCATCTTGTTCCGGGCTGCTTCCAGATCGGCACTGATCTTCTGGATTTCAGGATAATCCGTCACATTGTTCAGCTGCTCTTCCAGTGTCTTTACGTTTTCTTCTGCCGCTGGAATCTCTTTTTCCAGCTTTTCCAATTCCTTCTTTTCCATGTAGTTCAGACGGTTGGCTGGCTTGGAAGATGCTGTCTTTCGAATTTCTTTATTCTTTGCTTTCCCTTCACTCTTTTCTTCTTCCTGCGCGTCCAGGTAGTCGGAATAGCTTTCCTGATGGATTTCGATTGTGCCATGATTGAAGACAAACAGCCGTTCGGCAATGCGGTCCAGAAAATAGCGGTCATGCGATACAGCCAGCACTGCACCGGGGAAATCCTGTAAGAAGCTTTCCAGGATGGTTAATGTATCGGTATCAAGATCATTGGTCGGTTCATCCAGAATCAAAATATTGGGAGACTGCATGAGGATACTGCAGAGATACAGTCTTCTTTTTTCACCGCCGGAACATTTGGCAATGGGCTGGTACTGCTTCTCTTTGGGAAACAGGAATCTTTCCAGCATCTGGCTGGCTGTGATGGTTTCATGATCCGCGGTTGTGATGGTATGGCCAAAGGATTCCAGATAGTCCATGACTCTTTCCTGTTCCTTGAAGACTTCATTATGCTGTGCAAAGTAGCCGATCTTCACGGTTTCACCAATGCGCACCGTGCCTGTATCCGGTTTGATCTGTCCAACAATGACCTTTAACAGTGTACTTTTCCCACAGCCATTGGGGCCGATGATGCCGATGCGGTCATGGTGCTGTACTTCATAGCTGAAATGAGAGAACAGCACATGATCCCCATATGACTTGGACACATCATCCAGCAGGATCGTATTGCCGCCAAGCCGGGTAACGCCTGCCTGTAACTGCAGGGTTTCTTCCTTGGCAGGATCCTTGATAGCCGCAATCTTTTCATAGCGCTGGATTCTGCTTTTCTGCTTGGTGCTTCTTGCCTGGGCACCAGCCCGGATCCATTCAATCTCATGGCGCAGATAGTTCTGCCGCTTGGCTCTGCTCGCTTCTGCCTGCTCCCTTCGGATTTCACGCTGCTCGAGATAATCCGCATAATCACCTGTATAGCAATAGAGATGGCCATGGTCTACTTCAACAATATGATTGGTAATCCGGGCAAGAAAATAGCGGTCATGGGTTACCAGCACCACGGCCTTATCCGATTTCATCAGATACTTCTCCAGCCACAGGATCATCTGCTGATCAAGATGGTTGGTAGGCTCATCCAGAAGGTAAAGATCTGCCTTCTTAATCAAGGCAATGGCCAGAGCCAGGCGCTTCTTCTGGCCGCCTGATAACACATCCGTCATCACATCATAATCCGTTAAGCCAAGTTTATTCAGGATGGACTGGATCTGATAATCCTCCACCTTTTCTTTCAAACTATCCTGAACGGTCTGAAAGATCGTTCTGCCACAAGGAAACTCACTGTTCTGCGGGCAGTAGGAAATCACCAGATCCTTCTTTGTTGTAATCTCACCCTTATCCAGCTTCTGCTTCTGTGCCATCACAGCAAGAAACGTACTCTTTCCGGCACCGTTTCTGCCAACCACACCCCACTTGTCACGGTCATTGACAACAAAGTTCACATGGTCCAGAATCGGTTCGGTATTATATTTAAAACTGGCATTTTCCAAAGACAGTAACATGATCCACCTCAATTCCTGTGTTATTGTACACGAACAAAAGAATACTGCACCAAAAGGAGGCACTTATGACACTCTATGACAAGTACATCAGGTACGCAGAAAGTGATATGTATCCGTTCCATATGCCTGGCCATAAGCGCAATACAGAGTTGATGCACATGATGAATCCGTATGGATTTGATGCCACGGAGATTGACGGCCTGGATGATCTGCACAGGCCCGATGATAAAGAAGGATGGATCAGAGATTCTGAGAAGCTGGCAGCACAGCTTTTCCACAGCAAGTATTCCTTTTATACAGTCAATGGTTCCACAGGTGCTTTGATTGCATCTATTCTGGCCATGTCAAAGCCGCATCAGAAAGTGCTTGTAGCAAGAAACTGTCACATCTCCATCTACAATGCCATTGCCCTGGCAAGACTGGATCCTGTTTATCTATGGCCAAAGATGGACAAAGATGGCATCTGTGCCTCCATAAAACCTGAACAGGTGCAGCAGGCCTTCGCACAATATCCGGACATCCGGCTTGTTATTCTTGTTTCACCAACCTATGAAGGTGTGCTGTCCGATATCAAAGGCATTGCCAGCATTGTTCACAGCCACAATGCAAGCCTATTAGTCGATGAAGCCCATGGTGCTCATCTTACCTTTGATCAAAGATTTCCTGAAAGTGCCACCGAAACAGGTGCAGATGGGGTTGTGCAGAGTCTGCATAAAACACTTCCCTGCCTGACCCAGACAGCCATCCTGCATGTATGTTCAGATCGAATTGATCCAAATAGCGTAAAAAGAATGATTGCGGTCGAAGAGACAAGCTCACCAAGCTATGTGCTGGTTTGCAGCTGTGATCAGTGCATTCATCTGATGCAGGACCATGGCAGAGAATTGTTTGATGCCTACTGGCAGAGATTAAACAACTTCGATCAACAGATGAAAAATCTGCAGAATCTGCACATTCTCTGCCATGGCAATGATATAAAAGAAAATCATCCCGGCTTCTATGACTTTGACCCAGGCAAGATATTGATCAGTACAAAAGGAACCAATATCACCGGACCAGAGCTTTCAAAAACATTACGAGAAACCTATCATCTGGAAACAGAATATACCCGCATGGATGCTGTGCTGGCAATGACAAGTGTGGCCGATACAGATACGGGCTTTGCAAGACTGGAAAAAGCATTGCTGGAAATCGATGCCAGACTCAACAAGCAGGAAAATATGCAAGAAAGTTTCATAACAGACAGCACCATCACCACAGGTGCCTTATCACCATGCCAGGCTTTGGAAAAAGAGGCTGAGAATGTTGAGCCAGATAAAGCCATTGGCAGAATTGCAAGAGAAGCCATCTTTGCCTATCCCCCCGGTATTCCGATTCTTGTTTCGGGTGAAAATATTACCAGAGAACAGCTTTCTTATCTTAAAAAGATGCAGGAAGCAGGTCTGCAGGTTGTATCCGCAAGCCATGGCTTCCCACATCATCTGGAAGTATGCAAATAAGATGATTCGATGGTCAATGGTTTCTGATCTGTTTTCTCACATGATCCAGGATCACATCAGCAGGTTTTGAATTTCCTGCTTTGGCTTGTTCCAGTCCTGTCTGCATCATTTGGTTAAATTGCTCTTTTGTCAGATCTTTCCAGGAAACCGAGTCAGACGGAATCACAGGCTGATTCACAATACTTTCCGTTTTTACCTCTGGCTCAGCGCATGCCAGTACATTTGCTGTTTCAGCAGCCATAGAATCCTCCTTTTTATACTTACATATCATGCACCAATACATTGTCTAATGAAAATAAAAATGAGATCATGCGTCTGCCAGTGCTGCCACATCGTCTTGTAGAATACCGATGAAGATGAGGATTTCAATTTTGCCATGCTATAATATGGCTAATCAAGAATTTGATTCGTGATTAGCCAAAGGAGGATATATGAACTACATTCACAGACATATAGAAGATATTGTCACATCTTCGGAAAAATCCTTTAAAGCCGTTCTGGTGACCGGAGCCAGGCAGACAGGAAAATCAACGATGTTAAAGGAACTGTTTCCGGACAGAAAGCAGATTACCTTTGATGATGAATATCTGGAGGATCAGGCAAAGCAGAATCCAGAGATGTTCATGATGCTCAATCAGCCTCCGATTCTGATGGATGAGGTTCAGCGAGTGCCAACTCTTTTCCGATATATCAAAATGGCATGTGATAAAAGCAATGAAAATGGTATTTTTCTGCTATCCGGATCACAGCCTTTTTCTCTGATGGAGCTTGCTTCAGAGTCACTTGCAGGAAGAGTTGCAATTATTGAGCTTGCACCGCTTTCTCTTCGTGAGACGATGAATGATCCATTTCATGATCCCTTTGTACCAACAATGTCTTACGTTGCAAACAGAGAAAAAACAGTTCAAAAGCCAGCCAATATCTGGGAAATAATCCACCGGGGCGGATATCCTCAGCTGCAGGATCCATCTGTTGACTGGCAGATATATTATTCCAGCTATGTAAAAACATATCTGGAGCGTGACGTGCGTCAGCTTTCAGCAGTTCAGGACCTGGAAACATTCAGAAAGTTCATGGTGGCATGTGCTGCCAGAACAGGAGAAATGCTTAACTATGCCAATATTGCCAATGAAATAGGAAAAGATGCAGCTACTGTTAAACGGTGGATTTCTATTCTGGAGGCATCCGGCATCGTTTATCTGTTAGAACCATATACCGCCTCTGTTCTCAAGCGTGCTGTCAGAACACCAAAACTATATTTTCGTGATACTGGTCTGGCTGCTTACCTGACAAGATGGCTGACCACGGACACTTTGGCTAACGGTGCTATGAACGGTGCTTTTTTCGAAACATATGTCATTTCAGAAATTCTGAAAAGTTATTCCAATCGTGGAATTGATTATCGTTATTTCGTCTCATATTACCGTGGAAAGGATAAGTCCGTATCAAGTGAATCAGAGATTGATCTGATTATTGAAGAAAACGGCGTTCTCCACCCCGTTGAGATCAAATTAAGCAGCAGGCCAATCGCTGCCATGACATCCGCATTCCAGATCCTGGACAAAATACCAGAGAAAAAGCGGGGTATGGGTGCTGTTGTCTGTCTGTGTTCTCACCCAGGTGCACTGCGTGATAATGTTCTCGCATTGCCAGCATGGTATATCTGAAGATGTAAAATACCCGCAGGTTTTCCCGTGGATATTTTTCTAATCAGATTGTCTATTCCTGTTCCGCCTGCATGGCAGCCTCTGCTACCTTGATCATGATTGCACATTCAATAAGCATTAAGATTACGGCACCGCAGAAAGAAACAATCTTTATTTATATGTTCGAATTGGGACCAAATGCCAAGGAGATTTCTCAAGAGACATCACAACAAGCTGCATCCATCCTTTTTGATGAACTTACAAAAGGCAGAACATCAGGCGAAGAAAATGGATGGCTTACATTGGAAGATGTAGAGAAAAGGCTTGGTATCATTCACCGATAGATTCTATTGTTGATAGTAGCCTCTTGTGTCTGGTCTTCTATTTCAGAAGCTCTTCCAGATAATGTTCATCCTTTTCGTGAGCTCCGTTGATCTTGCGATATATACGAATGCATTTCATCAGAAGTTCGGGCCTTCCTTCAAAGTATTCCTCGTAAAATTCCGTACTGTTATCGTATTTTCTGCCATGAAATGAAATATGTGTCTTGGCATACGATTTTGGACTGACTTTAGATTTAACTTTTGCAAAATCGGACTCCATTCCTTCTGCAATAATCAAAAGCATTTCAAGTTCTGGCTTCGTACAATATTTTTCGACAGACTGAATCTTCGACTTGTATTCTGATGGGATTCTCAGAATATCACTTTGCTTATCACCGATTCTGATTACCTTCACCTTGCCTGGATAAATATTCAGTTCTGTTCTTACCTGAGCAGATGTCCGGATCTGCCGGGCATGGTAGATTGTCAATCCCAATAGATCATCCTCTGAAAATTTCAGACATCCATTGGCAAGCAGGATTTCCATGATTTTCTTTTCGTTTGGGCCTTCGCACATGATCAGGAGTTTCATCGCTTCAGCTCCTTTTTCAACGCCATCAGTTCGTCATAATTTACAGCAGTCTGGAAAACATTACTATAGAACTGACGGCTTTTTAACAGCTCTGAGCGGACATGGTATCCACTGTACATATTGGTGAGAGTCACCTTTCCCTCTGCTTTTGCAATATAGATATTATCCTGCCGGTTAAAGAGATCCAGAAGTTCACAGTAATGTGTTGTAAAAATTAACGTTGCACCATGACGATTTACGCTTTTGTCTTTATACAGACTGATCATGTTTTCGACCAAAGTCTTATGGAAATGATTTTCAATCTCGTCAACAATCAGATCAAATCCATTCTGTAATGACGCTGCCATCAGAATATACAGCAGCATTCCTTTTGTTGTTCCACTGGAGAGCTTATAGATCAGTTCCTTATCCGATATGATCTGCTTTTGACCGCTGAATACAATCTGGTAATTATGCTCATCGATTCTGCTGATTTCAGAAATATTCTCATCAAAGATCGAAATGATTTTTGTCAGTATATCCACAGAAATGTGATAGTCCTCCATAGCCGCAAAGGTCAGCCGGTACGTATCTGCACCATTTCCAAAGCTGTCAAAATAGATTGCCCGCGTCTCTTTTTTCTGCAAAATGAAAAACAGATCTGATGTATCGTCCGGAAGAATACCATCTGCTTTTACTTTTTCAAACCCGGCATCTTCATAAATCTTCCCGATTCGGGTCTTATAATATTTCTTTCTTTGAATATGCTGTTCCTTGAAAACGGCCTTGCTTCCCATGGCATCCGCATCCATCAAAGTACAGTCATACCGATAGATAAACCCATCATGATAGAAGTCCAATGTAAGCCGGACATTGTCATAACTGTAGCTCTTACCCTCCAGGCGGAACGTTCCCAGGATTGAATATGCCGCATCCAGAAGTTCCATTGCCGTTGTCTTTCCAGAGGCATTCTTTCCTACAACAGCCAGAGTGTTGTACACAAATAATCCATCTGCCACTTCCTGCAGCTCATATTCCTTATCTTCAGCTGTCTTTTTTGATCTGGCTACAAAGTCAATTTCATAGCCACTGATACAGTTTTTAAAGCAATCTGCTTTGACACGTAATAGCTTCATAACCGTTACCTCACAGCTGAATTTTAACATATCATTCATTCTTAACCATATTTATTGTTTATATTTTAATTCTTTGAGAATATAAAAAGCTGAGCCTGCGCCCAGCCTGAATACGACAAATAATCTGATTGTCTATTCCTGTTCCGCCTGCATGGCAGCCTCGGCTGCCTTGATCATGATCGCACACTCAATCCGCTTGCGGAAGATCTCACAGCCATACTCATACGTACCATGGATATCACCCGTGGCATGATAGGCATTGGCAGCACATCCACCGGCACAATACAGCCTTGCCCAGCAGTTATCACAATCATGGCGGGCATACACATTGCACGAACGGAACGCATCCCGCAGCTTTGTATTGGTCACGCCATCCCAGATATTGCCCATCTTATAGGCTTCATCACCCACAAACTGATGGCATGGATACAGATCACCCTGTGCCGTGACGGCAAGATATTCCGTACCGGAACCACATCCTGAGATTCGCTTATAGATGCACGGGCCATGTTCAAGATTGATCATGTAATGATAGAACGTGATCGGATGGCCTGCTTTTTCTCTTCTGATCATATCTTTGGCCAGAATCTCATACTGTTCAAAGATCTTCGGCAGATCTTCCTTTGTCAAAGCAGAAGGAGAAGAGGGATCAGCTACCACCGGTTCCATGGACAGCTCATCAAAGCCAAGGTCATCTGCCATGTGGAAGATATCATTGGTAAAGTCCGTATTGTAATGCGTGAATGTGCCGCGCATATAATAGCCCTTGCCGCCGCGTGCCTTGACCAGTTTCTGGAAGTTCGGCACAATGCGGTCATACGAGCCATTTCCTGCCTTATCTACCCGGAAACGGTCATTGACCTCCTTGCGGCCATCCAATGAGAGCACGACGTTGTAGCACTCCTTGTTAGCCCATTCAATGACCTCATCATTCAGATTGACGCCATTGGTAGTCAGCGTAAAACGGAAGTTCTTTCCCTTTTCCTTCTCAATGGAGCGGGCATAGGCAACCAGCTGTTTGCATACCTCAAAGTTGACAAGCGGCTCCCCGCCGAAGAAGTCCACTTCCAGATTTCTTCTTGTACCGCTGTTTTCAATCAGGAAATCCAGTGCTCTTTTACCTGTTTCAAAGCTCATCAGACCGGTCTTGTTATCATACTTTCCCTGGCTGGCAAAGCAGTAGGAACAGTTCAGATTGCAGGTATGGGCAACCAGCAGGCACAGTGCCTTGATGACATTGGAATTGTTCTTCAGCTTGCCTGCCAGTGGTGCAAACGTATCCTCGGTGAACAGTTTCTTCTGCGCAATCAGGGTATCAATGTCATCAAAGGTGTCATTTATATCCTGCTGGGTAACGATCTCACCAGGATTGCCATCGGTATCCTGCAATTGCTTGCCAAGATACTTTGCTGCAATTTCCTTTTCTGCCTCATCCTTTGTCATACCCTTGTCCAGAAGAGCAATGGCATCATATGCCATATCATCCGTGACATGAACAGAAGCACTGTACACATCCAGAACGATGTTATATCCATTTAGTTTGTACTGATGAATCATGATCAATCCTCCAAAACGCAAACAGACCGGAACAGCACCAGTGCCGCTCCGGCCCATCATTCTTCATACCCCGGACAACAACTTACTTGTTGTTCTTGTTCTCACAGTTCTGATTGGCAATGCCGCAGGATGTCTTGCATGCACTCTGGCAGGACGTCTGGCACTCACCACAGCCGCCATTATTGACGGACTTTGCCATATCACGGGTATTCAATGTTGCAATATGCTTCATTTGTACAATCCTCTCTTTCCTTGTCTTTCAAGTATTGTAGCATCTGTGTCAAGCTGACAACAGTCTTTACTTCTTCGAAGATGCCTCTTTCTTTGTACTTTTTGCACTCTTTTCTTTCTTTACATTGCCGGTATGGTCATTGAACCAGTCAGTGATCTCCTGCATTCTTCTGATACGGTGCAGAGGCTTGCCGCTGCGGGACAGCTCATGGGTTTCACCATGGAAAATGCACATGCGGGTCTCAACGTTCCTTACTGCCAGTGCCTGCATCATCTGCATGCCTTCGGGCAGCGGGCAGCGTCTGTCTTCATCGGAATGGATGAACAGGGTCGGTGTCTTGACATTCTCCGCATATTTCAAAGGGGAATGTTCCCAGAGCTTGTCATATTCAAACGGTGTATCTGCCGCATTCTGATCCGCACCGAAATACGGGCCGATATCACTGATGAAGGACATGGAAATCCAGTTGGAAATGGAACGCTGGGAAGCAGCCGCGCAGAAGCGGTCGGTATGAGTGATGATCCAGTTGGTCATGAAGCCGCCATAGGAGCCGCCGGTCTCACAAACCTTCTTTGGATCAATGGCCGGATACTTCTTGAGTACCACATCCATGAAATCCATCAGATTCTGGTAGTCTACATCACCATACTTGCCGCGGATATCCGCAAAGGCATCACCGCGTCCATCTGATCCACGGATATTTGTGAAGAACACAAAGTATCCCTCACTTGCCCACACCTGCATCTCATGGAAGAACATCTCACCATACACAGCACGCGGACCGCCATGGATATCAAACACAGCCGGATACTTCTTCTTTTCATTGTATCCCTTTGGCAGCAGCACCCATCCATTGAGCACTTCACCCTGGGATGTATAGGCAAGCTTCTGCGGCTGCGCAATGTACTTGTCCTTCAGAGCTTCATCATTATAGGAGGTTACTCTCTTGAGATTGGAGCCGTCACGGCCCATCACATAGATCTCAGACAGGTGATTCCAGTCCTGGCCGGCAAAGGCAATCGTATCCTCATTGGCATCCAGGCAGTAGGCATTGACACCCTGCGTGGAAATCTCTTTGCGGGAGAACTTCTTGTCAAAGTCAAACAGGACAGTGTAATAGTCCTTGGTGGCAATAGTGATCCAGTGATTCTTGACAGTCGTGGATTCTTTGCCGCCGCCAAGAGTAGTATCACCGATGACAGAATCATACAGAGAAATCTCCGGCTTGAAGATGACTTCCAGCTTGTCCTTCTCAATACGGACTACTTTGCCGGTTTCATTAACGCCATATTCCTTGAGATCAGATGCCTGGCCGCACAGCTTACCGCCAAGCAGGAACAGATTATTGAAGCTCATGCCATCTTTGCCATAGATGGTCTCCGTCTTGCCGGTTTTAACATCATAGGCATAGATCCTGTTATACAAAGACTGTCTGCGTTCACGCTCATTGCCAGCATAAATGATACGATCACCATCCACCAGCATGGCATCTGTATCAAAGGAAGGAGATGTCACACGTTTCACCTTGAACGGATTCATCTCCACAACAAACAGTGCCGTACGGCTGCCATTGGTGAAGTTGCGGCCATTGAACCAGTAAGGTACTTCATCCACAACCTGATAGCTCTCATGTTCTTTCTTCACATCATCCGCATACTTCCTTCTGCCTTCTTCATCCATCAGATAGACATCCGGATTATGCATGTCAATGGTGCCAAGAGCGCCATACACGCCATCCTTCACCTTCTTCATGGAGCCTAAGGCAAACGGCAGGGTCACAGCTTTCTGTGCCTCACCGCCATCGATATGAATGCGGTAAAGATCTGTTGTCAAAGCAGCCGTATCAGCCGTCGAGCGGGACAGCAGCAGCGTATTGTTATCTTCCCAGCAGACAATAGACGCATCCAATGTGCTTGTCAGCTGCACTGGTTTGCCATCGCGAAGCATCCATACATCACGCTTATATGTATTCTTTTTTTCATCCGCATACGCCACCTGCCAGGCAAGTGTTCTGCCATCCGGACTATACTGCAGATTTTCCACGTACTTATACGTTACAAGATCATGAATCGTTATCTTCTCACTCATATACGGCCTCTTTCCTTGCATTCCTTCACCAGAAACGTCATACTCACCGTCTTGGCATCCGGAATCTTACCATCAGCTATTTTATCAGTCAGCTCAGATAATGTCATTTTAGACACAGACAGATATTCATCATCGTCCATGTGCTGGCCCACAAACTTCCCCTGGCGGGCATAGTAGAGATCAATCACCTCAGAATCATAGGCCGGTGTCGGATAAATCTTGCCAAGATAATACCAGTCAGTCCCCTCATACCCGGTTTCCTCGACAATTTCACGTTTGGCAGTCGTAAGCGGATCTTCTCCCTTCTCCTTCTTGCCAGCCGGGAACTCCAAAGTCACTTCATGCTGGGCATAGCGGTACTGGCTGACCAGAAAGAACTTGCCGGACTCATCTTCAAGCGCAATGCCAACACCCCCGGGATGTTCCACCACTTCACGAGGGGCAGTGGTGCCATCCGGCATCTCTGCCACATCCTTATGTACATGCAGGATAATGCCATCATACACAGATTCCTGCTTCAACGTCTTTTCATCCAGATTCATAACAAAGATCTCCCTTTCGCGAGTATAGTAATGCAAAAGGAGTCCCACATGAAGAAAAAAGTATATTTTGCCGGCAGTATCCGCGGCGGCAGAGAAGATGCACAGCTGTACAAAGATGCCATCGCCTTCATCGAAAAAACAGATATCGTCCTGACCGAACATGTCGGTGATCTGACAAGATCCATCCATGAACAGGAAAGAGACAAAGACAATCTCATCTATACCCAGGATACCAACTGGCTCAAGGAATGCGACCTCGTCATCGCCGAAGGCACACACCCTTCCTTAGGTGTCGGCTATGAACTTGCCTATGCAGAAAAGCTGAGCAAACCCGTCTATGTCTTCTACAGACCGGAACAATGCCAGCTCTCTGCCATGATCAAAGGAGATCCCTACTTCCAGATCTATCCCTATAAGACAAAAGAAGAACTGTTTGAGAAAATCCACGAAATTCTCAGCAAGTAACAAGTAATTATTTTGAAGTGAAATGGCAGATACTCACATAACATGGGGATATCTGCTGTTTTTGGTATGTAGTGAAATATCATATGTGAATGCTGCAGCAATTTACTTTCCTGCCTGCTTCCTATTTTTTTCAAAGCGAGAAAGTTAAGAAACATGTAAGAAATCCATACAGTGTAGGTAACCGCTTTCATGCTAGAATAGTGGACAGAGGGGTAATGTGCTATGCGGTCATATTCATATCTGAATGCCAAGTATGCACTGGTGTCTGCTGCTTACATGATGTTGGTGGTAGCTGTGGGCGGATATGCATACAATTTCCTGTCTCAGTCCGGTCTGTCTGATGGCATGGCCGGCACTGTCATCACCTGTGTTTCTCTCGTCGGTCTGATCATTCAGACTGCATTTGGATCTGTGATTGATGCGTCTGAAAAGCTCAACGAGAAATCATTCATCTCTTTGACCATGGTTCTGGCAGCGGTGCTGGCTGTGCTGCTGCTCTTTGTTAAGAATCTGCCCTTGCTGTGCATTCTGGTCATTTTCTGCTTTACGATGTGCTCTTCCGGCTTTCCATTCTTCAATTCCCTTGCCTTTGCCTATGAAAAGCAGGGGCATGCGATCAACTATGGCATTGGCAGAGGCATTGGCTCAGCAGCCTATGCCGTTGGCTCTTCCTTATTAGGAACATTGTGGGGTAAATTTGGCAAAGCAGTCATGCCATGGTATCTGCTTGTCTTTGCACTGATTACCTTACTGCTGATCCAGCTGATGCCGGATCCCATCCATGAAAAAAGTGAAGGAACAAAGCAGGAAAGCATCGGCTATATCCGTTTCTTTCGGAAATATCAAAGTATTATTCTTCCAGCCATCGCCATGGTCATGCTGTATTTCTGCCACATGATGGTCAATACGTATCTGGCTAAGATCATTGCAGCGATTCTCGGCGGCCAGCAGGCAGGCGTGGAAGGCTATCAGGGAACCGCCCTGTTTATTCAGGCCATGTGTGAACTGCCAACCATGTTCGTATTTGCCTGGCTGATGAAGAAAGCTTCCATCAATAAGCTGATGCTGTTTTCTGCCATCATGTATTCCATCAAACATGTGATCATCCTGTTTGCTTCTAATATCGGCATGCTGTACTTTGCCATGGTCCTGCAGATGCTGTCCTATGCCATCCTTGTCCCGGGCAGTGTCTACTTTGCCAATGAGATTGTTGCCGGGGAAGACCGCAACAAAGGACAGGCTGTTATGGCAGCCACCACGACTGTTGGCGGTCTGCTGTCCTCCTTCATCGGCGGCCAGCTCTTCCAGCACTTCGACGTACATACGGTCATTGCCATCGGCACTGCCGTATCCATGATCGGTACGATACTGATGATTGCCGGCATCACAAAAATTGAAAAGAAGTCATAAATAAAGATGCTGTTTTTGCACAGTGGGTCTATTTATTCTCTGATTGTGGCTTGTTTACGCTAAAGGGCATATTAACAAATTGGCGAATTTTGATTGCCAGCATAGATGATTGTGTAATGATATTTTTTCACC
>NZ_JAZHUW010000023.1:0-29673 GCF_036453465.1 Lactimicrobium sp. | reverse complement strand
AATTCACCTCACATGAATGAAGATAATCAACCAGCTTAACATTACTGTACATGAACAAGTACAGTAGCCACAGAATTCACCAATTTGTTAATATGTCCTGATTGGCATGTCCCTGGATGGATTTATTGTCATGATGCAGACAGGTGCGACACTGCGCAATTTCACCCTGAAAAAGAGGGCTTTGTATGCATTGATCTATGCTTTGATCGGTGCGGCTGCCGTTGTTGTTGGATACTGTCTTGCGGCTATTTTCAAAAACGTCATGAACGGCTCTGCTGAAATGACTGCGGCCAGTCTGATCATCTTTTTCCTTGGCCTGTTTGTGATCTTCAAGAGTTTCCGCTCTGATAACGGCTATGTTGAAAAGCTGGATCCGGATTTCAACTGCAGAAAGATGCTCCGTCTGAGTGTTCTGACCAATATTGATACCATGGTGCTGATGGCAGGATTCTCTTTCATGGGCCTGATGCTGCGCTATGCCATGATCAGTGTTCTGGTGGTCAGTTTTCTGACAGTTTTCATTGCTCTTTCAATCGGATATAATCTAGGGACAAGCTATCAGAAACTGGTGGGAATTTCCGGAGGTGCGCTGATGGTTTTCTTCAGCATCTGGATTCTTGCGAATTACGTGATCATGAGGTAATGGATGGAGTATCGCAGAGGGATTATGAAAACGTCCCTGGCAGAGAACCTGCGGGTTCTGATGACCAGAAAGCTGTTTGAGAAGATAACAATCAAACAGATTTGTGATGAGACAGGGGTCATCCGGGCGACGTTTTATAACTATTTTGATGATAAATATGACTGTCTGAACTGGATTGTGCATACCGATCTGCTTGGTGACAAGCAGGCAATGGTAACCGGCAACTTCAATCTGTTCATTGATTCAGCCTTGAATAATATTGAGAAAAACCGCGCTTTTTACCGTGCTGCCTACAATGTGACAGGGCAGAACAGCTTTGAGGATATGATCCGCTCGAATCTGAGTGAAGCCATGATGGAGTTCTTTGATGAGAACCGGAAGATGGATTATATGCCTGCTTACAGCAATGAGCTGCTGGCCCGGTATTATGCGGAAGGTTTTGCATTTATCATCCGGCAGTTTGTGTTTGCGCCACAGGGTGCTTCTGAAGCAACATACCGCCGTATGGTGATTGATCTGTTGAATCATTCCTTTGGTGACTATATCGCCCGCCGCTGATGGCAGGCGTTTTCTTTTTGTTTTTTCTTTTTTCTGACTGCAGTACGCAAACAGGTACTGCAGCTTTTTCTTTTGGCTTTACGCTTTTGCTGGAAAGAAGGAAGACAGAGATGACAGAAACGGGATGCTGGCAGCAGAAGTATGCAAAGGGACAGATGGTGTTTATCATTCAGTCAAAGCTGTATCTGCGCCAGGCAGTGGTGCTGCGTTACAGCTATGGTTTTTATGTGATCCGCTTTGTGGACAGCAATGGCGGTGTCTGTCTGCGCCAGAGCCGTCTGTATGGCTCAAAGGATGCGGCCCAGGGCGTGATTGCCAGAACAAAGCAGGAGGAAAGGATTCGTTATAAGGATTGGATGCGATAAAAAATGGGGAACTGGAATATCCAGCTCCTCATTTTGTCTTAACTGAAAGTAACGTATTCCTGCTCTGGCTTATGATAGCGGCGCACCAGATCGGCATAGAGAACAACCGTTTTCATGCCGTTGTCACCTTCAATCGGCTTCAGTGTGCCTTCCACCTCAATCCAGTCACCTTTCTTCATCTCCCAGATCTTGACACCTGTCACAGTGATTCCACAGAGGCTTGTGTCCTGGGCACAGCAGACCATCGCTCTTCTGCCAAGAATGAATGTCTGTTTGTAGCCGGGAATGTTTTCAGCATAATAGCCGCGCAGAATAATCTTCTTGCCGGCATATTTATCCGGATTTTCCACACAGTCCATGTACCAGATGCCGTAGTCATCATCGGCCACATCAATGACCGGGGCATTGAGATCGAAGGGGAGAAGTCCCTGCTTGAGATTGACCTGTGCGCCAAACGGACCTTCCCAGAAGATCTGTGCTCTTCTGTTGATCGCCTTGATGTTGCCGCGGATCATGCGGGCATTGGTATCTTCGGTGCATCTGTTGACGATGACTGTATCAGAATAGCGCAGCTGCTCAAACAGCATGGAGCGCATGGCGTTGATGTACAGTTCAAAGGTTGTGGCATCTACCGGTGTCAATACCTGAACCAGCGGCCAGGAATCACCAAGGCCGTTAAGGAAGGATTCCGGTACGGGCATCGTGCCGTTCCATTCGATGAATACCTGGGAAGGGTGGTAGATGACATCCAGTTCATGAATCTTTTCCGGTGTCAGTACAGAAGCGTCCTCATAGTATTCCACAAACAGGTGGTGGGCATTACAGAAGGCTTCATCATAGGATACTTCACCCTGCTCAAAGCATAACAGCAGTGTTCTTTCAATGCCTTCCATGAAGCCGGTATCGTTCATGCAGTCCTTGATGAGGGTTGTCTTGCCGGCATCCAGGAAGCCTGTAAAAAGATAGACGGGAACAGCCATTACTTCACTCCAAACAGCTTCTTCATCAGCTCGACATCAACCTTTTCACCAATGACAGTGATCAGGCCGGTATAGGCAGGAGAACCCTTGCGGATATCTGTATCACCCGGCACATAGTCGAAGAACAGCCAGCCGCCGTCCTTGTCCGGGACAATACCTTTTGCCCGCACGATATTGTCGCCAAGACCCTGCAGGGCATTTTCAATGTCCTCTTTGCTGTAATGGTTGATGGTTTCAATGCCGATGGAATCAAACACTTCATCCGCATCATGCCCGCCATGATGGTGATGATGGTGATGCTCACCATGTTCTTCCTCACCCAGATGGATGACATTGCCTGCACTTAAGCCGGCATTGGCAGCTGCTCTTCTTTCATCATCTTCATGATGGTGCTCGTCATGTTCATGCTCGTGGTCATGATCATGCTCGTGATCATGGTCATCATCGTCGTCATCATCATCCGAAAGTACGGAAGGAATGGCGCTGGCAGAGCCTTCCATCGCTTCCAGAATCGCATTGCCGGACAGCTCATCCCATGGTGTTGTGATGACTCTGGCCTTGTCATTCAGTTCATGAATGATATCGAGATCCTTCTGAACAGTGTCATCATTGCAAAGCTGGGTGCGGGACAGGATGATGCAGGCAGCAGAGGCAATCTGATCATCAAAGAACTCACGGAAGTTCTTGTGGTAGATCGCACAGCGCTTGGCATCCACGACGGTGCTGCGGCTGTTGACTTCCAGGCCTTCAACGCTGTTGACAATGCGCAGGATGTCAGACAGCTTGCCGACACCAGACGGCTCAATGATGATGCGGTCCGGATTGTACTGCTGCAGAACCTTCTTCAGTGCCTGCTGGAAGTCACCCTGCAGGGTGCAGCAGATACAGCCGCCGTTGACTTCATTGATAATGATGCCGGCCTCCTTGAGGAACCCGCCATCGATACCGATCTCACCAAATTCATTCTCTACCAGGACGACCTTCTGGCCAGCCAGAGATTCCTTTAATAATTTCTGTATCAGAGTTGTTTTGCCGGCCCCGAGAAAACCGGAAATAATATCTACTTTGCTCATGTAACTCACTCCTTTTCAGTAACCTTTATTATTATAGGCAGTCTGTCAATGGCAAGGTGATCGATGAGCCTTATCTGCAGGAAAAGGCACTGGGACAGTGTGATATTACACTGCCCTATCAGGTTCCGGATGGCGGCATCTTCGTGATGGGAGACAACCGGAGCGTATCGGTTGATTCACGCAGCAGCACAATTGGTGTTGTCAGCGATGAACAGATTGTCGGCAAGATCGTCTTCAGGATCTGGCCATTGAGCAATCTCGGCTTACTGAACTAAGCCAGAAACAAATTTGGTATGAATGGCAAAGGCCATTTGTATACAGGGGAGAACAAAGGAGGAAGTGTTATGAAACACATGAAGAAACTCGCAGCAGTACTGGTAAGTGTACTCATGAGCTTTGCCATGATGACCACAGTATTTGCAGAGGGCACTACCTATAAGCTGACGCTTAATGGTACAACGGAAGGACATACCTATGAAGCATACCAGATCTTCACAGGTGATCTCTCAACAGAGGGTGAAAAGAAGGTCCTGTCCAATGTGGAATGGGGGACAGGCGTTACCTACACAGGAACGGAATCGGCTGCTGCTATCGCAAAAGCCCTTGGTGATAACACCATGTCGCTTGCACAGCTTGAAGAGAAGCTCACACTTACAAAAGCGGTAAAGACAGTAACCTCTTCCAGTGGGAAGACAGTGATTGATGGTCTTGCGGCTGGCTACTATCTGGTCAAGGATAAGGATGGCACACAGAGCGGTACAGAGGACGCCTACACGAAGTTCATTGTTCAGGTTGTTGGTGATACAGAGGCAAAAATCAAGTCTGATGTTCCAACGGTTGTAAAGAAGGTCATGGACGCAAACGACAGTGAAGGCACTACATCTGACTGGCAGGATTCCGCTGACTATGATATCGGCGATGATGTGCCTTATCAGGTCACAGGTTCAATGCCTGATAATATCGCTGATTACACAACTTACAAGTATGTATTCACTGATACGATGAGCAAGGGCCTGACCTTTAAAGAAGGCAGCACAAAGATCATGATCGGTACCAAGGATGTGACAGACTCCTTCAAAGAGAATGTAAATACTGGCACTGATGGTACAACTGTTACCTGGGCCTGCGATAACCTGAAGGGCATCGATGATGTGACCTTGGATGCAAACACAAAGGTCGTTGTGACCTATACTGCAACGCTCAATAAGAATGCAGTGATTGGCGCTGCCGGCAACCCTAACACAGTCAATCTGACATATTCCAACAACCCGAACAACGGTGGTGAGGGTGAAACAGGCAAGACGCCTGATGACAAGAACATCGTCTTCACATACAAGGTTGTTGTTAACAAGGTTGATCAGGATAAGAAGTCTCTGAAAGGTGCTGCCTTCAAGCTGGAGAAGAAGCAGAGTGATGGAACATACAAAGAAATTAAATCCTTCACAGCTGATGATAAAACAACAACATTCGAATTCACAGGTCTGGATGATGGCGACTACAAGCTGACTGAGACAACAACTCCGGCAGGATATAACACAATCACACCGATTGAGTTCACAATCTCTGCTAAACATGCCACAGCATCAGATGATCCGCAACTGACGGAACTTAGTGGTAATGTGACCAGTGGTGAAGCAACATTTGCAGGTGATACAAAAACTGGTTCGCTGACAACAGATGTTGTCAACAAGAAGGGTTCTACACTTCCTTCTACTGGTGGCATTGGTACAACGATGTTCTATGTTGCTGGCGGCCTGATGGTTGTTGTGGCTGGTGTGCTTCTGGCTGCAAAGAAGAAGGCTGAAGCAAAATAATTGAATGAATCCAGTATCGTGCTGAATCAGCATGAATACTGAACAAACTGCCAAAGCCAAAGGGTAAATATGCTCTTTGGCTTATGGCAGTGAGGAAAACTCTGCAGGTATGAAGTGGCTTAAGAAACATTTGAGTACATTGATATTGATATTGGTGTTTGCTGCAGGGCTTTCCTTGCTGCTGTATCCTTCCGTCAGTGATTATTGGAATGCAAGGCATCAGTCTAAGGCAATTGCCTCGTATGCTGAGACGGTGAGTGAGATTGATAATTCATCGTATCAGCAGATGTGGGATGATGCGGTTGCATATAATCAGCAGCTTGCCAACAGTGAGTTTAATCTGGAACCGGATGATGAGCAGCTGGCTGCGTATGAGAAGCAGCTGGATGTGACCGGGACAGGGATCATGGGATATGTTGAGATTCCTAAGATCAACTGCAAACTTCCGATTTATCACGGTACAGATGCATCGATCCTGCAGATTGCAATCGGTCATCTGCCTGGTACTTCTCTTCCGGTCGGGGGAGAGGGAACCCATTGTGTAATATCGGGGCATAGAGGTCTTCCGAGTGCAAAGCTGTTTACGAATCTTGACAAGATGAAGGTTGGCGATACGTTCATGCTTCATACGCTGGATGAGACGCTGACATATGAAGTGGATCAGATCCTGATTGTGCTTCCGGATGAAACGGATGCATTGCGGATTGAAGCGGGACAGGATCTGTGTACGTTGATGACCTGCACGCCGTATGGTGTCAATGATCACCGTCTGCTGGTCCGGGGACACCGGGTGCCAAATGGTGACAGTACATCAGAGCGGGTGAGTGCAGATGCGATGCAGATTGACCACATGAGTGTTGCGGTAGCAATCATGGTGCCGATTCTGGTGGCACTGCTGATTGTGGCGCTTGTGAGTGGTTCTAAGAAGAGAAGAGGTGGAATGGATGAAAGGGATGAATAAGATCGCTGCGCTGGTATCTGCGGCGGCATTGGCCGGCTGGCTGATGGTTCCGGCACTGGCGGATGATGAGCTGGGTCTTCCGGATGTAACAAGAACTGGTTCGATTTCTGTTACGGTAAAGGATTCCCGGACATCAGAGCCTGTGGCAGGCGGAGAGATCACGGTATACAAGGTCGCAACGGTTGAAGCAACTTCAACTGGATATGCCTATGTCTATACGAATGATTTCAATGGCTGTGGTTATTCCTTCTCTCACATTGAGGATGATGTGGCAGCACTTGCCAAGAGCTATCAGTCATATGTTAAGAAGCAGGATATCACTGGTACTCCTCAGACAGTGGATGCCAATGGGCAGGTGCATTTCAATGATCTGCAGGCTGGATTGTATCTGGTTGTGCAGACACAGAGAAGCGGTGCCTATACGGTGCTGGATCCGTTCATTGTGACAATCCCGATGATTGCGGACAATGCCTATGTCTATGATGTGGATGCCACACCAAAGACTGGCACGGTAATGCAGCCGCTGCCTCCGGGAACAAATGATCAGCCATCACCTTCTCCGGATGTGCCGTCTCCATCACCAACACCGAACATTCCGAATGTGCCTGGCACAAGTGAGCTTCCTCAGACTGGACAGCTCTGGTGGCCGGTACCGGTGCTGGCATCACTTGGTACAGCATTGATTCTGATTGGCTGGATCCAGAGGAAGAATGGCTAAGCACAAAAAGAAGGGAACATGGTTCTTCATTGCCGGCGGACTGATGCTGGCAGCTGCCCTGGCTTTGGTTCTCTATAACCGCTGGGATTCCAACCGGGCAGAGAAAGCAGCAAGTGAAACAGTTTCTCAGCTGCAGGAAGAAATTCCTGAGGATAAGAAGCAGGGCGTTGAAGAGCAGAATACAGAGCTGAAGACAGTAACGATCAATGGAATTGATTACATTGGGATTCTTGAGATTCCATCATTGAATCTGAGCCTGCCGGTAGCTTCATCGTTCAGTTACAGCAAGCTGCGGGTATCACCGTGTTTGTATACAGGATCCTGCTACAGCAATGACATGGTCATTGCCGGACATGATTATGCAAGCCACTTTGGTTCATTGAAATGGGCTGAAGAGGGTGCGGATGTTTACTTCACAACCGTGGATGGGAAGGTGTTTCACTACACGGTTGACAGCAAAGAGATTTACAAGCCAACCCAGGTACAGGAAATGATTTCCGGCGACTGGGATCTGACATTGTTTACATGCACGATTAGCGGGCGGGAAAGAATGGCCCTGCGGTGTGTGAAAGCAGAGTAAGTTGAAAGGGGTATGAGGATTATGAAGCGGAATACGTTTGATGAAAAGGATGGCATGCTGAAGAAGCACAATAAGAAGAAATTCTGGAAAAAAGCAGTAGCCATGCTGTCATGTGTGACTGTGTTCTGCACATCCTATACCATGATCATGCCTGCCATGACGATGTCTGAAACGACATACTGTGGTCAGGAAGAAGGACCTAATCATACACATACCCTGCAGTGCTACTCCAACCCCAATGCCGATCTTGAAACCGAAGCCAACTGGACTGCCACAATTCCTTCCTTAACAGGCAACTGGAATGAAGATGTTGTGGCTGTGGCAAACAGTCAGCTTGGCTATCAGGAAAGCACCTCTAATTACCAGGTTGCAGACAACAATGAGAAAAAGGGCTACAACCGCTATGGTGCATGGATGAATGAACCGTATGCAGACTGGAATACAGACTTTGTTCTGTTCTGCCTGCATTATGCAAACGTTGATACAAACAGTCTGTCTTTGAGCAATGATATTTCTACATGGGCATCGAATTCTGCCTATGTCACAAAAGACAGCTATACACCAAATGCCGGAGATCTGATCATCCTGGATGAGAACAATGATGGTGCAAGTGATCATGCGGCTATCATCACTGAAGCAAACGGTACCGCCATCAAGATTGTGGAAGGTGACTATAACAATGCCGTTGCACAGGAAAACTACGACACAACGGATGCCAGAGTAGCAGGTTACATCCAGATGCCGCAGAATCCTGCTATGCAGACAGCAGAAACAACAGAAACAGAAGAAACTGCTGCACCTGCAGAAGCAAGTGCACCAGAAGAGACAGCACAACCGGAAATCACAGCAGATGCAGCATCTGAGGCTGTAGAAACTGCTGAACCAGAAAACACTACTGAGCCTGAAGCTACATCTACACCTGAGGTTACTGTAACACCTGCTGCCGTTTCTACAGCAGAATCGACATCTACACCGGAAGCAACAGCTTCTCCCGAAGCTACAACAGCCCCAGTTGAGACAGTTGTTCCAGAGACTACTACATCTTCAGCTACTAAGAAGTCGTTGTTTGCAAAGCTATTTGTTAGACACAGCAATGCAGCAAGTGTTATCCAGACCTTGGATATGACAGTGGATAGTTTGTACTATTCCAATAATCCGGATGATGTAAATTCCTGGGCAGATTTGTCAAAGATAACGGGTCAGATCTGTGTTAATGACAACACTCATTTTAAAGCATCTTACAAATTCCATATTGACAAGGGAGCTATGTCCAACGGTATCTTTGTCTATCAGCTTCTAGATGACGTACTGAGCAAGTTTAAGAATAAGCAGTGTGCTGCTATCTCTGATCAGCCAATTGAAATGGACGGAGAAGTTGCTGGTACGTATTCTATCAGCAGTGATGGAAAGATTACTGTCAAATTTAATTCGACTGCTGTTGAAAAGAACAAGAACAGTGATGCAGACGGTACACTTACCTATGAGTTTGGACTGTGCAGTTTAGATGCAACATACAATAACGAGGTTGATGTACCATATTCGGACAAGATTACGCTGCCTGATATTATCTACCGTAATCCTGCGGATCTTCAGGTAGGCAAGTGGGCAGATAATTCTGATCAGAATAAGAAAAATCATAAGCTTGTATATCATGTTACAATCTCTTCAAATAATGGTACGTATGATAATGTTGCTTTAAAAGATGTATTAACAACGATTGGTTATGATTCGAATATCAATCATCTGAATCTAGATACCATTAATGTTACAAAGAAGAATAATAAGACTGGTGATCATTCTGATCTCAAGCAGTCTTCATCGGTTTCTTCATCTACGTATGTAATTAATTCATCATCAAAGAATGGATATCAGTTGACTCTTCCACAGATGGATGCAGGCTCTGTATATGAAATTACGTACGAGACATCATATGATCCTGATCTTGCAAACAGTATTATCAATCTGGATCTGAAGAATCATGCAATTGCAGAGACAAAAGATGAAAATGGACATGATTTAATAAAAGAGGCTACAAATGATGTGTGGTTTAACAGCATTCAGGTTACAAAATCAAATGGTACATACGATGATGCATCAAAAACTATTCAATGGACGATTACAGTAGATAATAGGAGTGGAAAAGACTTAGGCGGTTTGCAACTATCTGATACCTATAAAGGAAATGGGCTGACAGCTGATGATATATATGGCGAGAGCATAACTATGAATGATGGTAGTGATCACTCTATTTCAAAGAGTGAATTTCTGAATTATTCATTCCCGTCAGGTTCAACAGCCCAAAAATATACATTTACTTATCGAACAATTGTGAAGGATGCTGATCTGGGTACAAACGTCACTAATAAAGCAACAATACATAACCCAGACAATAATTCTTCAACGGATGGTAGTGGTACTGCTTATGTACCTAAGCCTTCTACTCCTACTGATTCCCCAATTGAGAAAACAGGTGAAGGTGTTTCTATTTCGGATTATTCAGATGATGTGCTGATTAATAAGTGGCATGTATCATTTAAGCTAGAAACAAAAGAGTGGGCTAAAACTGAATGCACTGTAACTGATGAATTGAAATATCCACAATATCAATATTTTACAGGTGATCAGTTGAAAGCAATTTATGATCAGGTCCAGAGTCAGTTTTCTGGTTTATTTGAGTTCAAGGCATATCCATATAAAGATGCAACTGATCTATCAAAAGGAGTTGATGGGCAATGCTATGAGAATCCGTTTGATAACAATAAGAAATATCAGAAATTCTATATCACTTTTACTGTAGATGGGCAGAATTCTGAAAGAACTATTTCATTGGATTACCAATCCTCATATGATCTGAAAAATATGAATTGGACTGTCAGAATACTGTAGATCTTAACAACCACTATTATGTAACTGCTGAGAATAAATATTTTCCTAGTATTCCTTCAATTGAAAAATCAGATAAAATTGCAAATACGTCTAACGCTTCTAGCCATGATTATGCTAGCTTGCAGGATCATACTTTGACTTGGAATGTTCGAGTTTATCTACGTAATTATTCTGACGGAGCCTTAACAGTTACAGAAAGCATTCCAGGAGATCTTGTTGCAAGCAGCATAAATATAAAAGGACTTTTTGACCAATCAAAATGGAAATGTTTTGAATCAAAAATTGATATTACGAAGAAGAATGCTAGTAACGCCGTAACAGATGATAGAGGAAATACTCTAAAGGATTACAATATTCAGTCATCTGTGGATGGGAAGACTATCAAGATCATATTCCCTCAGAATCTAATAGAGAAGTTGCATGACCAAGTGCAGAACTCTAACAATACCAACAATAGATACATTGACATCGAAGTCAATTGCCAGATTCCGGCAGACAAGGATTGGTCCAAGTTGTATGAAGATGGTACTTATACAGCAATTCAGAAATATCTGAATAAAGCATCCATTACATATGGCAATAACAAGACTGCTGAAGCATCACAGGAAACCACTGTGATCAAGGATGAATCTAATAAGGTTCTCGATAAGGTTTGCGATGGCATTGATCATGGATCTGCAGGTATTAGTAATATCCTGAAATATACTGTTCACATTAATCCTGATGCTGCGCAATTGATTGCGGATGGTTCTGATCATTCCACACTGACATTTACGGATTTGTTTACTGCATCTTATGATCTCAGCACAAATGGTGCGGTTTCATTCAAACTGGATAGCATTACGTTTAGCAAAGTAAAAGGTGATGGAGATGTTTCTGCTATTACCCAGAAAACAGATGGTCAGACAGTTGCAACCAACGGTTCTAGTACCCAGAGAACATATAACGGAACTATTACGCTTGAAAATGTTCCTGATAAGACAGCAATTGATGTGACCTATACATACAAGATTTCTGGTGAGAAAGCGACAACATTAACAAATGTCAGCAATACTGCAACTCTGAATGGAGGAACTCGTGTTGCAAACAGCACAACCACGACTGAGAACCTTGAGATCAAGAAGTCTTCTGCATCGGTAGAATTCCATGGTGTGACTTTTGTAAAGGTAAGCAGTGATGATAATGCAGTAAAGCTGCCAGGTGCACAATTCCAGCTTTCTGAATATGATCCAAGTATTTCTGCAGAATCTGATGATCAGAAGTTCAAGGAAGTTGAGAATGGAACGTACCAGACTGGTGACGACGGATCATTCACAATCAGCAGTCTTACTCCAAACACGTATTATCGTTTAGTGGAAACAGCTGCTCCAACTGGCTATCAGATAGACAGCACGCCATTCTACTTCTATGTACAGTCTTCTGATATGACCAAATATCCACTTACTACAATCAATCTCGGTGACGCACAGATGCATATCTTCAGTGGTGGTGATTCTCAGAATATTGAAAATACACCAATCAAGCAGATTATCCATCTGACAAAAGTTGATGCAAAAGATACTTCAAAAGTGCTGTCTGGTGCTGAGTTCAGTCTTTATACTGACAGTGCTTGCACTCAGGTTGTCAGTGGTATGGATGGACTTTTTTCCGATGAAAATGGTGTTCTGAGAGATTCCAATGGTAATGATTCCTTCACGCTACTTGGTGGTACCTATTACCTGAAAGAAACAAAAGAACCAGCAGGCTATGATCGCTTGAAGAAAGTATTGGTAGTCCATGTGGATCAGAATGGTGTTACGGTAACAGCAGAAGATGGCAAAGCATCATCTGATGCGTCGGTTGGTGATAATCAAACAATTATCATCAAGAACTCTGTAAAGAGTTACGAACTGCCTACGACCGGTGGTGCTGGTACTACCATGATCTATGTGGCTGGCGGTGTGCTGGTTGCTGTGGCTGTTGTGATGTTTGTGATTCAAAAGAGGAAAAGAAGCTGAGATTGCTTCAGATGAAAAGGTCTGATTCCGTTGGGAACCAGACCTTTTTAAATGGCTTGTTACTCAGATCTCAATGCTGCCACTGGATCACTCTTTGCGGCTTTTCTGGATGGTAATAAGCCTGCAAGCAGTGTGAGTGCTATCGAGAGGACGATGAGTCCTGCTGCAGCAGTAATGGGCAGTGATGCATTGATTTCATTGGATGATAATACATGGTGGATGATCTTGTTGCCAGGGATCAGCAGGATCAGGGCAGTAACGATACCGATGATACCTGCCAGTGCGCCGGTGATGAATGTTTCGGCATTGAAGACTTCGGTGATGTTGTGCTTGCTTGCGCCAAGTGCTCTTAAGATACCGATTTCTTTTCTTCTTTCCAGAACGGAGATGTAGGTGATAACCCCGATCATGATGGAAGAAACGATCAAGGAGATTGCCACAAAGGCAATTAATACCAGTGAGATGGTGTTAATGATATCTGTAACTGACTTCATCATCGTTGCCACAAGGTCGGTGTAGACAATGACTTTATCATTCTGACCGCTGTCTTTCATCTGCTGGTTGTAATCATTCAAGACATTCTTGATCGTGGTCTTGGCATCGAAGTCATTGGGGTAGATATCAATTTCGGTTGGCTTGTTGAGATCTGCATATCCTAATGTGGCAAGGTTGGACTGTGCGGTTGTCTTTGCTGTGGATAACATGCTTGACAGCATTGACTGCAGGCTGGATGCACTTGTGTTGATATGGATCATGTTGGCAAAGGCATCTGTGTCAATATTGAACATATTGGACATCTGTGACATCAGGCTTGTCATACTGTTGGACATGGTATCTGACAGCTGTGTCATCACCTGGGTCATTACATTTGTCATGGCATTTTGAACCTGGGTCGCAATGGCATTGCTGTAACTACTCATGGAATCATTGAATTCCTGTACAAATGCATTCTGCAGAGCATCCAGATCAATGAACTGAGTGATATCTTTCTTCAGGACATCTGCTGCCTGTTCTGAGCTCATCCAGTTCTGGAAGGAACTGATGACATCATCTGTTGATACAGCACCTTCTGTTTTCTTTGCATAGTCGTTATAGCTGTTTGTGAAGGTGGAGATGATGTTTTTGATATCATCATCACTCAGATCCAGATTACTGATGGCATCCTTCATCTTTGTGCCTTCATCCTGCATGGTCTTTCTGGTGCTGTCATCGGAGAGATATGCTTCTAACTGTTCCTGGAAGGTTTTGTCTGCCAGATTGTTTTTGATCACATATTCCGGGAAGCCTTCCATGATGCTTGTGATGACTTTCTGCAGGTTGTCCGGCTGTAAGGTGCCGCTGGCATCCTTTTGAATGATCGCTGCCACCGCCTGTTTGAATGCTTCTTTTCCTTCATCTGACTGGATCCAGCTGGAGAAGGAAGAGGTGAAACCTGAAAGTGTATCGGGATTCTGGCTTGTATAGCTTTGATAAAGATCAGTGAATAGTGTCTTCAGATTATCCTGAGTGATTGTCAGATTGGCTTTTTTCAGGATGTTGTTGAGCTGTTCTGTTGTAAACTGCGGGGTAGCTTTTTGCAGTGCATTGGTGTCAATCAGATTTGAAAGATCAATGTTATCGAGATTCAGCTGATCTGGATCAAAGTTAAGCTGCAGGTTATCAGGATTGATACTGAAGGCATTGGTCAATGCATCGGTATCTATTGAGATCAGATTTTCCAGAGAGAAGTCGCTGTTGTTTTCATCATCGAAAGACTTGTTGGTAAAGATGTTGATGCTTGGATTGGCAAGCTGTGCTTTCACGGCATCAGACTGTGAAGCCCGCTTGATGACTTCCTGGGTCAGATCATTGGTGTACCCGATCCCGGTGGAAAGGCTTGTGACTTTGACATCACTCTTTGGCACTGCCACACCGACAATGGTGAGGTCAATGCCATTGTTTACCGCATTTTTCAATGTCTCTTCATCTGAGCCGTTGTCGACATAGACATTGTTTTCCTCGTTGTACTTGTACAGATCACTTGGTGAGATGACTTTGAAGCTGCAGCCGATGAATTTATCATAGCTGTAAATGTTATCATCTTCTGCAATCGAAACGGCTTTGTTATTTTCCTGATCCTGCTGGATCTGTTCATACTCGCTGTAATCCTTGATGCCAAGCTCATACAGCAGTGTATCGTTGATGGATCCATCGTTGTTTAATACAAGCACTGCTTCATTGGCATTGGAAGGCCAGTGGCCTGTTTCCAGATTGTACTGATCGCTGTAAAGATCTGAGGCTGTTGGCAGCTGATAGAAATCAGAACTGCTGTCTGAGAAGCTCATCATCATGCTGGAAGAAGCATTCGCACTGACAAGATAATCCTTGTCATTCTGAACAAGATAGATCCTTGGGGTGATGCCATACTTGTATTCAATGGCTCGGGCATTCTCCTGGATCGTGTCATTGCTTTCCAGATATGTCTTCAACGAAGACAGGTCATTGTCAGATGTTTCCTGGCTTTGTCTTGCCAGCGTATTTTTTACCTGTGCTCCGGTGGCATTGGGATCGGCGGTGGCACTCATCTGACTTTCGGAATCACTTCTGGCACCGTTGATCATGGCATCCATATCCACGCCAAGCTCATTGATCTGCAAGGGATATTCACTCATGGTTTCCCGCTCGGTCTTGCGGATATACACCTGAACGCCGTTGGAGATGGACATGATCAGGGCAATGCCGATGATGCCAATCGATCCGGCAATTGATACAAGCAATGTTCTTGCTTTCTTGGTACGCAGGTTCTGGAAGGACAGCTGCAATGCGGTCAGAAAGTTCATGGATGACTTGCCGGTCTTTTTGATGACCGGCGGTTCATTGTTATCAATGATATAAGGATTGGTATCTTTGATCAGATGGCCATCCTTGATTGTAATGATACGGGTGGCATACTGATGGGCCAATTCTGGATTGTGAGTGACCATGACAACGAGCCGGTCTTTGGCAACCTCTTTGAGCAGTTCCATGACCTGGATGCTTGTTTCAGAATCAAGGGCACCGGTTGGCTCATCTGCCAGTACGATCTCAGGATCATTGACAAGTGCTCTGGCAATGGCCACACGCTGCATCTGGCCGCCGGATAACTGGGCAGGCTTTTTGTGGATCTGGTTGCCCAGACCCACTTTTTCAAGTGCTTTGACTGCCCGGTCATGACGTTCCTTGCCGGAAATACCAGAGATTGTCAAAGCCAGTTCAACATTGGCAAGAATTGTCTGATGGGGAATGAGATTATAGCTTTGAAAGACAAAGCCGATCATGTGGTTGCGGTAATAATCCCAATCCTTATCTTTATATTTCTTTGTGGTCAGGCCGTTGATAACAAGCTCACCGGAATCATAGCGGTCCAGGCCGCCAATGACATTGAGCAATGTTGTCTTGCCGGAACCAGAAGGACCAAGGATTGCTACAAATTCATTGTCACGCAGATTGACGCTGACACCATCCAGCGCTTTCTGAACCAGATCCCCGGTCCGATATTCCTTTTTGACATTCTTGATCTGCAGCATTATCCACTACCTCCTGAATCGTCCCATAGTGTAGCATGTCCCCGCATCTTTTGTTCTTAAGATAACCGTATAAATGTCTTCATATGAATGAAAATGTATATTCTGCTTTTAACAGAAATGATTGAATATAATAAGGTAATTCATGGTGTCAGTGCCTGTCTCAACCGGCTGGATGAAATGTATGACGGTATTGGAGCAAAGTATGGTATTACCTACAACACACTGATGATCTATTACATCTTTTCTGAAGAAGAGAATGTAACACAGAAAACCATCTGTGATGAGATGTTTCTGGCCAAGTCGACGGTTCACAGTATTGTGCTGCGGATGGTACAGGATGGCATGCTTGTATTTACAGATCGTAAAAACGGTAAGGAAAAAATACTGGCATTAACACCAGATGGTGCGTTGTTTATGAAAGGTCTGATGAAAACCGTCCGCCAGAAGGAACGTGGAATTCTGGATGGACTGGGAGAGGAAGGCTGTATGCAGCTGCAGGCTTTGACCGGGCGTGCACTTGCAAGAATGGATCAGATTGCGCTTGATAACGAGAATGAAAGGTAATGGTTATGGCAGATAAACAGGAATTTGAGGAAAACCTTTCTGCCCTGCATGGTCTTACGGCTGCAGAGGTAGATAGCCGCAAGGAGCAGGGCAAAACAAACTATGTGGAAGATACGTCTTCCCGCAGTGTAAAGCAGATCATTATTGACAATGTCTGTACATACTTCAATTTTATCTTTGCCGTGATTGCCGTGCTTTTGATCATTGCCGGTTCCTGGAGTCCGGTTACCTTTCTGCCGGTGATTGCCAATCTTTTGATCGGCATCGGCCAGCAGATCTATGCTAAAAATGTGCTGGACAAGCTGTCATTGCTCAATGTGACAAAGTATACGGCACTGCGGGATGGCGTGAAGGAAGAAATATCATCCAATGATCTTGTACAGGATGATGTTATTCTGCTTGCCAGCGGCCAGCAGGTTCCTGCCGATGGCCAGCTGCTGCAGGGAGAGGTCTCCGTGAATGAATCTCTTCTGACAGGTGAGCAGGATGAGATTGCAAAAAAGCAGGGGGATCAGCTGCGCTCTGGCAGCTTTGTGGTTTCCGGGAGAGGCTGGATCGTACTGCAGCAGGTCGGCAGTGCTTCTTAGGCATCAAAGCTGACCGCCAAGGCAAAGCAGGTCAATGACAAACCGGCGGAAATGGTGCGGGATATTGAGCGCATTATCTGTATCTTTGGCATTGCCATCATTCCGGTTGGCGCACTGCTGCTGTATCAGTCCATCCATGTCAACGGACAGAGTTTCCAGGTAGGTGTTACTTCCATGGCCGGGGCCCTGGTTGGCATGATCCCGGAGGGCATGTATCTGCTGGCAACGGTTGCCTTTGCCATGAGTGCTGCCAGACTGGCAGGCAAGCAGGTTTTGCTGCATGACATGAAGAGTATTGAGACCCTTGCCCGGGTAGATGTATTGTGTGTGGATAAGACCGGCACCATTACAACAGGAGAGATGTCAGTTTCCGCTGCGGTTGATCCGGTGGAGCGAAAAGAAATTTCTTCTTTTTCACAAGGAAATGAAACAAGCATGAAGATGCTGGCAGATTATGTCAGCACTGTTCCGGATGCCAACAGCACCATGCAGGCGATCAGGGCCTGGAGTGGAAAAGGTGCTTCTCTGCCTGCTGAGAAAATTATGCCTTTCAGTTCCAAAACAAAATATTCACAGGTTTCGACAAGTGATCATGTGTATCAGCTTGGTGCCCCGGAATATCTGCTGGATGATAAGGAAAGAGAACAGGTACAGTCTTTGCTGGATCCGCATCTGCAGCAGGGAGAACGTGTGCTTGCGCTTGTATGTGATGGCAAAGCTGTATTGTTTCTCTGTCTGAAGGATCAGATCCGTGATACGGCGGTTGAAACCTTTGCCTATTTTAAGGAGCGCGGAGTTGAGATCAAAGTTATTTCCGGTGATAATCCGCGTACGGTTTCACGCATTGCTTCTTCCGCAGGAATAGACCATGCGGATCAGTATGTGGATGCCACGACTTTGACCTCTGCTGCCATGATGGAGGAAGCAGTGCAGAATTATACGGTGTTTGGACGTGTGAAGCCGGAGCAGAAAAAGGAAATCATTGCCGCACTGCATCAGGCAGGCAGAAAAGCTGCGATGACCGGTGATGGTGTCAATGATATTCTGGCGATGAAAGAAGCGGACTGCTCCATTGCCATGGGCAATGGCTCTGATGCGGCCAGGCAGGCTGCCCAGGTTGTGCTGCTGAATTCAGACTTTGCCAGCATGAAGGATATTGTGGGCGAAGGCAGAAGGGATGTAAACAATATTACCCGTTCTTCAACCCTGTTTCTCTACAAGAATATCTTCTCTTTACTGCTGGCTGTATTCTCCATCATCCACAGTTTCACCTATCCGCTGGATGCCAGCAAAGTTTCCCTGATCTCTTTGTTTAATATTGGCATTCCGGCATTCCTTTTGACATTGGAAGACAACCAGCAGAAGGAAGAAGACGGTTTTTTGAAGAATACACTGGTGCGGGCCATGCCGGCAGCTTTGACTTCCTTTTTCACCATTGCTGCACTGATGCTGTTTGGCATGCTGTTTGGCATCAAGGATGGCGATATTTCCACCGCCAGTACCTATCTGCTTTCTTTGACCGGTTTCATGATCCTGGCGGATATTACAAAACCTGTGAACTGGTACCATGTCTGTGTATTTATTCTGTGTGCCATCGGTGTCCTGCTGGCATGTACAACCGGATTCCGCACTCTTTTCAGTATCAGTGCAATTTCCGGAAAGGCAGCTGCTCTGTGTGCGGTATTTGCCATTGCCGAATTTTCCGTGATGAGATGGATGACACAGCTGCTGAATGCGCTGGAAAAGATTGGGCATCTGCAGCTGAAAAAGAAGAAAAAACAGGCTTGAATCTGTTCTTGATCATGCGGCCTTCAGATGGGATCTGAGGGCCGTTTTCATTTTCCTGAAGCCTATTGACATGAGGTATACAATTGTACTGTTTTCATACAGAGGGGCATAAAGAGATGAAGAAAAATGATCTGACACATGGTGATCTGAAGAAACAAATCTTACTGCTGGCCATGCCGCTGGCATTCAGTGGGATTCTGCAGCAGTTGTTCAATGCCGCAGATGTGGCGGTGGTCGGCCAGTTTGTCGGTAAACAGGCAATGGCAGCCGTTGGTGCCAACAGCCCTGTTATCAATATTCTCATTACCTTATTTATGGGCCTTTCTCTTGGTGCCAATGTTGTTATTTCCCGCTTCACTGGCAAAAAAGACCGGGCTCAGGTAGAGCGCAGTGTGCATACAGCAATTCTGGTTGCTTTAATCAGCGGCGTCATCGTGATGGCCTTTGGTGAGACATTTGCCCGCATGATTCTGGAGGCAATGTCGGTACCTGCGGATGTTCTGTCCATGGCAGTGCTGTATCTGCGGGTTTATCTCATCGGTATGCCGGTCATCCTTCTCTATAACTTTGAATCGGCCATCTTCCAGTCACAGGGTGATACCAGAACACCTTTGTATGCCTTGATCGCATCCGGCATCATCAATGTTTTCCTCAACCTGTTCTTTGTCATCATCGTTGGCATGACCGTTGACGGTGTCGCTACGGCCACCGTCATCTCCAATGTCATTTCTTCCCTGGTACTGTTCATCTGCCTGTGCAAAGGCAAGCTGCCAGTCACGATTTCCCGCTCACAGTTCCATATTGACCGCCATCTGTTTGCGGAAATGGTCCGCATCGGCCTGCCGGCCGGTATCCAGGGCATGGTCTTTTCCATCTCCAACATTATCATTCAGTCCGGTATCAATTCTCTGGGAACAGATGTTGTGGCTGGCTCCAGTGCCTCGGCCAATCTGGAAATCATTGGATATTATCTGGTGGACAGCTTTGCCCAGGCCTGCACAACCTTTGTTGGCCAGAACTATGGTGCCGGTGATGTGCAGCGCTGCCGTGATTCTTTGAAGTGGTCATTGATTGAAAGCATTGTTATCGGCGGCTCCATTTCGATGTTAATCGTGGTGGTGGGAAAACCGCTGCTGCGCATCTTCAACCAGGATCCGACTGTGATCAACTATGGTATGATGCGGCTGGTTGGCATTCTGCCATATGAGACACTGAATGGTGCAATCGATGTCATTTCCGGGGCGATGCGCGGCTATGGTGAATCCATGAAGCCGGCGGTGGTAACCCTGGTTGGTGTATGCGGTGTGCGTATTACCTGGATCTATACATACTTCCAGAGCCATCGTACCTTTGATGTTCTGCTGCGGGCATATCCGATCAGCTGGGTGGTGACACTTGCGATCATGGTTGTGATGTATGTGGTGCTGCGCAGGAATGGCCTTGGTGAGCAGCGGCCGTGATACAATTGTTCTGGTTTCAGGAGGAAAGAATACATGCCTTGTACAACATTATTAGTAGGTAAAAAAGCAACATATGACGGGTCAACCATGATTGCCCGCAACGATGATTCTCCATCCGGCGTCTTCATGCCCAAGAAGTTTGTGGTTGTTCATCCCCAGGAGCAGCCCCGCCATTATCGTTCCGTGATCTCTCATGTTGAGATTGATCTGCCGGATGATCCGATGCGCTATACGGCCATGCCAAATGCCGTAGATGGCAGCGGCATCTGGGCAGCAGCCGGTGTCAATGCGACCAATGTCGCTATGACGGCAACAGAGACGATTACATCCAATGAGCGTGTCTTAGGTGCAGACCCGCTTGTCACTCTGCAGAAAACAGAAGGCAAGGAAACAGCCGGCGGGATTGGCGAAGAAGACCTGGTTGTGCTGACCCTGCCGTATATCCATTCTGCCCGTGAGGGTGTCAGACGGCTTGGCAGTCTATTGGAAACGTATGGCACATATGAAAGCAATGGCATTGCCTTTGCGGATCGTGATGAGATCTGGTGGCTGGAATCCATCGGCGGCCATCACTGGATTGCCAGAAGGGTGCCGGATGAGTGCTATGTTGTCATGCCGAACCAGTTTGGCATTGATGCCTTTGACTTTGCGGATGCCTATGGTGCTCAGAAGGACTATATGTGCAGTGCGGATCTGCAGAACTTTGTGCAGAATAATTTCCTGGATCTCAGCCTGGATGGCAATTTTGATCCGCGTGCTTCCTTTGGTTCCCACAGTGATGCGGATCATGTTTACAATACGCCGCGGGCATGGTGGATGGAACGCTTTTTGAACCCGCATACATACCGCTGGGATGGAGAAGATGCAGACTTTGGCCCGACCAGTGATGATCTGCCGTGGTCTTTAGTGCCGGAAAGAAAAGTTACGGTGGAAGATGTGAAATATGTGCTGTCCGGCCACTATCAGAATACGGAATATGATCCGTATGGCAGCCATATGGATCGTACCCGCATGGGTGCGTACCGCTCGATCGGCATCAACCGCAATGATTTCCTTGGCCTTTTCCAGATCCGTGGATACATGCCGGTGGAGTATCAGAGCATTGAGTGGATTGCGGAAGGCTCCAATGCCTTCAATGCCATTGTGCCGTTCTATGGCAATGTGGAGATAACACCGGATTACTTTGCCAATACGACAAAGACAGTCAGCACGGACAACTTCTACTGGTCCAACCGTCTGATCGCGGCATTGTGTGATGCCAGCTACCATACTGCCTTTGTGCATGTGGAGCGTTATCAGGAGAAGGTGCTGTCACTTGGCCACCAGCTGATCAAGCAGTATGACGGGCTGCATCAGGATGTTTCGGATCCTGGTGAGGCTGCGAAGCTGAATGAGAAGGCCAATGAAGAGATTGCCATGATGGCTAAGAAGGAAACCGATGCTGTGCTGGACAAGGTACTGTATGCGGCAAGCAACGGCATGAAAAATTCTTACTCGCTCTCTGACAACTGATGCAAAAAGATTCTTTCATGCATGTGTCTTTTTCATTGACATGGAAGTTGAATCCAGTAAAATAGTAGCGAAATGAAAACGAACAGACTCTGTACATGCTGTATGAATATGAAAACTGGCGCAATTGAATACTGCGTGGTTTTTGGCTGATATTCGTACGATACGGAGATTTCAGGCGGAAGCGCAGGCTTCCGCCTTTTTATGTTTATAGGAAAGAAAGGGGAGAGCGGTATGACATTACCGGATGCAAATCGTCTGACAGATCAGTTTCTGGCATTTACAAAAATTGATTCGCCAAGCTTTCATGAAGGTGAGATGGCTGCTTATGTGAAGCAGGTATTTCAGGATCTTGGCATTGTGCTTCATGAGGATGATGCCAACAAGTATTATGGTTCTCAGACGGGAAATCTGTATGGCTGCTGGCAGGGCACTCTGCCGGGTGAGCCCATTCTGTTCATGGGCCATCTGGATACGGTGGAGCCTGCGTATGGACGCCATGCAGTACTGCATGAAGACGGCACGATCACAAGTGCCGGCAATACGGTGCTTGGGGCCGATGATCAAAGCGGTCTGGCTGAGATCGTCGAGGCCATCCGATGTATCCAGGAAAGCCATACAGCTCACAGGACCATTGAATTTCTGATCACCTTTGGTGAAGAAGCCTTTGACAAGGGATCACGGAAGTTTGATTTCTCCCTTTTGAAGGCCAGACAGGCTTATACATTGGACCTGGAAGCACCGGTTGGTACAGCTTCTTTGTGGGAGCCGACGCTGATTTCCTTTACAGTGGATATCAGGGGGCGCAGTGCCCATGCCGGCTTCCATCCGGAAAAGGGTATCAATGCACTGACAGCTGCTGCCGAGCTGATTCATTCTCTGCCAATTGGCAGAGTGGATCCGGTGACGGTATTGAATATCGGCCTGATCAATGGCGGTACGGCTGTCAATGCCGTGCCTGATCATGTTGTCATGAAAGGTGAGCTGCGCAGCCGCAGCCATGAAACGGCTCTGTCTCTTTTGAAAAAGATTCAGGATACAGCGAAAGAATGTGCTGAAAAGATTCGTGCAAAGGCAAATGTGGAATACGAAATTGCCCTGCACGAGTATTGTATTGATGAAAAGGAACCGGTTGTAAAACGGTATGAAGCAGCCTGTGCAAAGGCTGGTATTACGTCGGTATTGAGTGGGAGTTTCGGCGGCTCTGACAATAACCAGTTTGCCCAGCATGGCGGCCGGGGTATTGTGATTGCCAGTGCGATGTACAACTGTCATACCGTGCATGAATATACGCGCATTTCTGATATGGTTCAGGTGGCGCGTATTGTGATGAATCTGATGACGATGGAGGAGGATGAGAAAGATGAAGCTGCCGTTACAGTATCAGATCAGTGAATATGACTGCGGTCCGACATCTCTGCGCAATGCAATGGCTTTCCTGATGGAGCGTGAAAAGATGCCGCAGGAAGTACTTTGTGTCATCATGAACATCTGCCTGGATGGCTATCATGCCCACGGTACCAAGGAACCGGTTTCCGTACATGGCACCTCAGATGATGCGATGATGACCTTTGCCGGCAAGTTCAATGACATTGCCAAAAAGGATCATCTTCCTTACCATGTGGATGTGGTCCTGGATACAGATGTCAATACGCACAATGCTTTGATCCAGAATGCCTTGCACAATGGCGGCGCTGTGGTTGCCAAGGTCATGGTTGACGTGGCTCACTATGTGCTGATGACGGGGGAAAAGGATGATACAGTGCGTCTGTTTGACCCGTATATCCCAGAGAAGCCGTATCATCATGAAGGTGTGACATGGACGTATGATCATCCGCATTCTTACAATGTGGAGGTCAAAGCAGACTATATGAACCGCAATGACACCGAATGGTGGTCATTTGGAAAGATGGATGAGCGCATCGCGCTTGTATTCAGTTGTGATGCGTAACAAAATATAAAACATACAGGAGATAGAAAAAGATGAAAGGTTTTAAGAAAGTTGTCACAGGTGCCCTGGCAGCGGTTATGTCGCTGTCACTGGCTGCCTGCGGCCAGAGTGCTTCCACCCAGGCAACTGCCTCTGCTGCTGCATCAGACACGGTAAACATTGGTGTTACTGATACCCTGAGCACGCTGAATCCGCTGAACATGGATATGACGTTCGTGAACTACTATGCGACAAGCTTTGAATTTCTGCCGCTGGTATCACTGGACAAGGACTATCAGCAGTATGGCATGATTTCCGATCCGATTACGACGGATGACAATCTGACATTCCATATTCATATCAAGGATGATGCCAAGTGGTCTGACGGCCAGGACATCACCGCCGATGATGTGATCTGGACAATTCTCAAGATGACAGCACCGGCTGTTGCCAATCCATATATCAGCTTTGCCAATGTCAAGGGCATTTCTGATGACAACCTGTCACCGGAGGGTGCAGATTCTCTGGAAGGCCTTGTCAAGACAGATGATAAGAATCTCGATATTGTCATGAAGAGCCAGATGGGTCTGAATACATTCCTGAATAACATTGGTACATGGCTGCTGATTCTGCCTAAGCATGCTCTGGAAGATACACCGGATGATCAGCTTTTAACAAGTGACTGGTTCAATGCACCGACGGTTGTCTCCGGTCCGTATAAGGCAACCAGTGAAGATTTTGCCCACTATGTTACATACGAGGCAAATGAGAATTACTTTGCCGGGGCACCGAAGATTGCCAAGATGAATATCCGCATTGAGGATTCTTCCTCTCTGCTGGCAGGCCTGCAGTCTGGTGAGATTGATATGACGCATCCGGCATTCTCCAATATGCCGGTGGAAGACCGCAAGACGCTGGAAGGATTGAGCAATGTAACAACAACGTATTCTGATCCGATCACGGATGAGATGACCTTCTTCAATACCAAGAATGTACCGGATGCCAAGGTGCGTCTGGCCATTGTTGAGGCAATTGACCGCAATACGATTCTGGATCAGATTCTTGGCGGCAAGGGTGAGATCGTGGATGGCTTTGTCGGTTCTCATTCACCATACTATGATGCTTCCAAGCCGACCATTCCGTATGATCCTGACAATGCCAAGAAGCTTCTGGAAGAAGCCGGCTGGGATTCCAGCAAATCTCTTGAATGGTATGTTTCCAGCTCCGATACATCCATGACCCGTGCTGTTCAGGTCATCAAGGAAGAGCTTGCCCAGGTTGGTGTCACCATTAACATCAATACCGTTGATTTCTCAACATTGATGTCAACTGCCGCAAGCAATTCCTTTGATATCTTCTCCGTTCAGTATACAATCACACCGTCAGACTACTATGCCGACGGTACGTATCTGGTTGATGCGGATGACAGCTGGACCGGCGGCTGGAAGAATGATGAAGTGGATGCGCTCTTTGCAAAGACCCAGCAGACAACAGATACTGCTGAATTGGCAAGCATTTATCTGCAGCTGGATGAAATCCTGGAACAGGAAGTTCCGCTGTTCTCACTGTACTTCATGTCGAATTCAGGCAGTGTAAACAACCGTATCAAGAATGCCAGCCCGACATTTTTCGGTGCGTTCAACAATATCCAGGACTGGGAGATTGCGCAATAAACATGGCAATACTGCGCTGGGGAAGTTCCTCAGCGCATTTGCCGTATTATAGAACAGGAGAAACAAATGGATAGTCTGCTGGATGTGTCAGATCTGCAGGTGCGGTTTCGCAGTGATTTTGGCGACCGTATTGTCACGGATCATATTGCATTTCATGTTGCCCCGGGTGAGATTCTCGGCATTGCCGGGGAATCCGGCTCCGGCAAGTCGGTCACAAGCCTTTCCATCATGGGCTTACTGCCAAAGAACGGATCGGTTGTGTCCGGAAAGGCCATGTTTGATGGCAAAGATCTGTTTTCGCTGTCTGACAAAGAACTGGACAAGATCCGCGGCAAGGATATCTGCATGATCTATCAGGATGCCCTGGCCTCTTTGGATCCGGTGTTTACCATCGGCTCACAGATGTCGGAGGCCATCCGGCACCATGTAGAACCGGACAAGAAAAAGGCAAAGCAGATTGCCCTGGAATGGCTGGACAAAGTTGGCATTCCGGATCCTGAGAATGCCTATGGCAGCTATCCGTATGAGTTTTCCGGCGGTATGCGGCAGCGAGTCATGATTGCCATGGGGCTGTCCTGCCATCCAAGACTGTTGATTGCGGATGAGCCGACGACCGCTCTGGATGTGACCATTCAGGCACAGATCATGAAGATTATCCGTGATCTTCGCAGCAAGCTTGGCATGTCGGTCATCCTGATCAGCCATGATCTTGGCCTGATTGCCCAGAATGCAGACAGGGTCATGGTCATGTATGCCGGGCAGTTTGTGGAGATTGCGGATGTACGTGAGCTGTATCACCATCCCCAGCATCCGTATACGCGGGCACTGCTTGCCAGTGTGCCGGATATTCATGACCAGGAAGACCGTCAGCTGTATTCGATTCCCGGCAGTGTGCCGCAGGATTATACAAGCATGACGGGATGCCGCTTTGCATCAAGATGTGCCTTTGCTAAGGAAGAATGCAAGGCAAAGCAGACATTGTTTGAGAAGACAACGGGACACTGGGCAGCGTGCATCCGGTCCCAGAGAGGTGAGCTTGATGAGTGAAACTGTCCTGCATGTAGAGAATCTTTCCAAACGGTATGAGGTGGAAGGCTCTGCCTTTCTGAAAAAGAACCGGAAATATATCCAGGCTGTGGATCAGATTTCCTTTGATATTGGCAAAGGTGAGACACTTGGTCTTGTCGGAGAATCGGGCTGTGGCAAGTCAACGGCCGGCCGTATGATTGTCGGTATTGAAAAGCCGGATGGCGGCAAGGTGACATTCCTGGACCATGATATCGGCGGTATGAGTGACAAACAGCTTGCCCCGATCCGCACCCAGCTGCAGATGATCTTCCAGGACAGCTATTCTTCTTTGAATCCCCGCAAGCGTGTCTATGACATCCTGAGTAAGCCGATGCTGTATCATCATCTGGCGGATAAAAGCAATGTACAGGACAAAGTAAAAGAACTGCTGGACATGGTTGGACTGCCGGCAGATGCGGCATACCGCTATCCCCATGAATTCTCCGGCGGGCAGAGACAGCGCATTTCCATTGCCAGAGCTTTGTCTCTGCAGCCAAAGCTGATTGTATGTGATGAGCCGGTATCGGCTCTGGATGTGTCGATTCAGGCACAGATTTTGAATCTATTGCGCCGGATTCAGAAAGAAACCGGTGTTTCCTATCTGTTCATTGCCCATGGCCTGGGTGCTGTTCACTATGTATCTGATCGGATTGCGGTCATGTACTTAGGCAGGATTGTGGAGATCGGCACAAGCCAGGATGTGTTCCACCATGCCTTGCATCCATATTCCATCGGTCTGATTGATGCGGTGCCGGTGGCAGATCCGGATCAGAGAATGTCAGATGACAAGATCATGGCAGGTGAGGTTGATGCGGCGCAGGATGCCGGTATCGGCTGTAAGTTTGCGCCGCGCTGTCCTTTTGCAAAGAAGATGTGCTTTGAAAAGGTGCCGGAAATGAAAGACTATGGCAATGGCCATCAGGCTGCATGCTTCAAGGTGGAAGGGGTGCTGAAATGATCCGCTACATTGGCAAAAGACTGTTCTATGGCCTGATTACCCTGATCGGCATTACGGTCATTGACTTCATCCTGATGAATATGGCCGGAAATCCCATTGAGATTCTGGCCGGCTCACCAAAAGTATCCAAAGAAGCCCTGGCGATCCGTGCTGCCCAGCTTGGCCTGGACAAGCCGGCATGGCAGCAGTACTTCATCTGGATCAGGCAGATCCTGACCGGCAACTTCGGCTATTCCTACAAATCTTATCAGTCCGTTAGTTCCATGATGCTTTCACACCTTGGACCAACCCTGATCCTGATGGGAACCGCCTTATTGATTTCAATGACGATTTCGATCATCTTTGGCATCTACAGTGCGGTTCATGCCCATACAAAGCGTGACTATTCCATCGTTTCACTGGCATTTCTGGGCCAGTCGGTGCCGGGATTCTTCATGGCACTGCTGCTGATTGATCTGTTCTGTGTCAAGCTGGGCATCCTGCCAAGCTCCGGTATGCGCAATCTGTCTGACCCCGGCAATGGCGTGCAGCTGCGCTATCTGATTCTGCCGGCACTTGTCTTGGCACTTGGCCAGGCAGGCAATGATATCCGCTACATCCGTTCTGCCATGCTGGAAATATTGAACCAGGACTATCTGCGCACCGTTAAAGGAAAGGGCGTCGGCAGAAGAATTCTGATTTACAAGCATGCACTGCGCAATGCATTGATTCCGATTGTGACCGTGTTTGGCATGGAGATTCCAGGATTATTTGGCGGCTCCATCATCATTGAGCAGATCTTCTCCTGGCCGGGTCTTGGCCTGATGACAATGAATGCCATTTTGCAAAGAGACTATCCGGTCATCATGGCAACCTGTCTTTTATCAGCAGTGGTTGTGCTGGCTGCCAACATTCTGACCGATATTCTCTATGCGGTCGTAGATCCAACGGTCAAGCTGGGAAAGGAGGACTGACATGCACGAGAGTTTTGTCCACAGTGTGTGGCGCCGCTTCAAGCGGCATAAAGCCGGTGTTGTCTCTTTGATCATCCTTGGCATCATCATTCTGACTGCCATTCTGGCACCAGTGCTTGCCCGTCATGATCCCAATGCCATCAACCCTGCTTTCTCCAGTGCACCGACCGGTGAATACTGGCTGGGTACTGACCAGATGGGCAGAGATGTCTTCTCCCGGCTGCTGTATGGCACCAGAGTCTCTTTGACGGTTGGCGTATTGAGTACATTGCTGGCAACCTCCATCGGTACCGTGCTGGGCTTGCTGGCAGGTTACTTTGGCGGTGCAGTGGATATGATCATCATGCGGATTACCGACATGATCATGTCATTTCCCTACATCATGTTAATCTTGGTTGCCGGCGTCATCTTCAAGCCGGGCATGTGGATGATCATCATCATCCTGGGACTGATCGACTGGCCGGGTGTAGCCAGACTGGTGCGCGGCGAAGTGCTCTCTTTGCGTGAGAAGGACTTTGTGCACAGCTCTGAGATTGCCGGCATGCCGAAATCCTATATTCTGTTTTCGGAAATCCTGCCTAACTGCTTTGCACCGATTCTGATCTTCGGCACAGGCGTCATGGCGATCTCCATCCTTGATGAGGCATCTCTGTCATTCCTTGGCATGGGCATTCAGCCGCCGCAGGCATCACTTGGCAATATGCTCAATGGTGCCCAGTCCATCACGGTATTAACAAGCATGCCATGGCTCTGGCTGCCGCCCGGACTCATGATTGTCATTCTGGTTGTATGCACCAACTTTGTCGGTGATGCACTCCGGGATGCCATGGATCCAAATGCAGTAGAGTAAGTGCATCAGTGTGTATGAAAAGAGCGTCGGATCAAAATGATCTGGCGCTCTTCTTGTAGTACACCCGACATGGGTGATAACTCGAGGGTGAAAGTCCCTTGCGCATGTATAGCGGCATGATTCAAAGCGCTAGCCAAAGGCAACGTGGACATCGTGAGGTGTCAACGGAAGGAAGCCGGATGCGGGAACATACTAACCGTGTGGCAAAATCCC
>NZ_JAZHUW010000022.1:0-29793 GCF_036453465.1 Lactimicrobium sp. | reverse complement strand
TTGTATGCGAATCATATGTAAACTTATGACCGCAGCTGCCGCAATACCATCTGATCTTTTTGTCATGAATATCACGGCGATAAAGCTTTGGATGCACTTTGCCGCACACAGGGCATACATCCGGTTTACTGGAGCTCAGATTCTCATTTACCCGGACCATCTCCTCAATCGTCTTACGGATTGTGTCTTTCTGATTATCAGTCAGTTTAGAAAATTCTTTCAGTACTTCACTTTGTCTCATGTTTGATTACCTTCCTTTACACAGAGAAGGATAATCAGCATCATGAATGCTGCTGTACGTGAACTGGTACAATTACCCAATTGGGTGAATTAAGCTAAAGAAAAAAAGAGCTTTTCCATCTGTTGGAAAAGCCCTGAAACTTACAGCAGGAACTGCTCAATCTGGCTGGCAACACCCTCACCATCCAGCTGATATTCATGCAGAAGAACATCTGCCGAAGCACTCTCGGCAAAGCCATACATACCGATATGATGGATGAAGCGCGGGCAGGATTCACTGGCAATATCACTGACCAGAGAGCCCAGGCCGCCAATGACGGAGTGTTCCTCAACCGTGAACACCTTCTCACTGTTTTCCAGCACCTTGATGATGCCTTCTTCATCCGCCGGTTTGAGTGAACATACATCCACGACGGTCAGATCAATGCCTTTTGCCGCAAGGATCTCAGCTGCCTTCATGGAAGACTGTACCATCAGGCCCGTCGCGAATACCGAAATCTTCTGATGGCCATGGCGCAGCACATTGACCTTGGTAATATCAAACTTTGTGTCCGGTGTATAGAAATCTTCCACCTTGGATCTGCCCAGACGGATATAGCACGGACCATCATAGACAGCTGCATAGTCAACCACAGCCTTGGTTTCATACTGATCACAAGGACAGAACACAGCCAGACCTGTAATGGCACGCATAATCGCAATATCTTCAATGGCCTGATGTGTGCAGCCATCTTCACCAACCGTAATACCGGCATGGGAGCCGACAATCTTGACATTCAGATGCGGATAGGCAACGCTGTTGCGGATCTGTTCCCAGCATCTGCCGGTCGCAAACATGGCAAAGGTACTGGCAAAGGGAATATAGCCGCTGGCTGCCAGGCCGGCTGCAGTGCCGATCATATCCTGCTCGGCAATACCCATATCAAAGAAACGCTCCGGGGCAACCTTGGCTGCCATGGCACTCTTGGTGCTGCCGGCAAGATCCGCATCCAGCACCACAATCTTCGGATTTTCAGCGACGAGCTTAGCCAGCTCTTCACCATAAGCTTCACGTGTTGCCTTCATGCCTTTTCAACCCCCAGTTCTCTCATTGCCTCGTGGTACTGCTCTTCATTCGGAGCCTTGCCATGCCAGCCGACCTGGTTCTCCATGTAGGAAACACCCTTGCCCTTGATCGTATGGGCAATGATGCAGGTAGGCTTGCCCTTGCATGCTTTGGCAGCTTCAAAGGCTTTCTCGATTTCATCATAGTTGTGGCCGTCGATCTCGATCGTATTCCAGCCAAAGGCCGCAAACTTCGGGGCAAAAGGCTCCGGGCCGATGACATCGGATACCTTGCCATCAATCTGCAGGCCATTGTTATCAATGATGGCACACAGATTATCCAGCTTGTAGTGGGCAGCCGCCATCGCAGCCTCCCACACTTCACCTTCCTCGCATTCGCCATCACCAAGCAGTGTATAAATGCGGTGGTCATTCTTGTCCAGGCGGTTTGCCAGAGCCATGCCTACCGCTGCGGCAACGCCCTGTCCTAACGAACCGGTACTCATATCAATGCCATCCAGATCATTCATATCTGGATGTCCCTGCAGACGGGAATGCAGATGACGGATCGTCAGCAGTTCCTCTTCAGGCAGAAAGCCCTTCTCTGCCAGCACAGCATACAGCAGGGGAGCCGCATGACCCTTTGACAGCACAAACCGGTCACGGTCAATTGTTCCCACATTATCCTTATTGATGTCCATGACATTGAAGTAAAGAACCGTCAGAAGATCCGCGGCAGACAAAGATCCACCCGGATGTCCCGACTTGCCGGCATACACCTCACGGATGATATTCACCCGGATATTATGCGCATGCCGCTGCAGCTCGCTCTGATCCATCTTTTATAGACCCTCCATATCGGCAATATTCTAACACACAACCACAAACTTAACAGCTTTACGCAAATTCTCACAAGCAAAGAGATCTTGAAAACGCATATCTTTCAGTTACAATGAACTTGGAAAAGGACCACCGGTGACGGCTGGCCCTCCGCACAGCTATAACCGCTTAGCTTTGGATGCGCAGGCGGTTATTTTTTGTTGTTTCGGCCAGCTTTATAAGCTATCGTCGCAACAGCCACAAGCAAAGATAATATCCCATCATGATATTCTTGATCTCATGATCACGCATAGACGATCGCCTGATGCCAGATGTCTTTAGAGAGATAACATCACTTCTCTATGCTCGTGTGTGTGCATTCTGGAGGTGTCAACCGCCACCGTACTGGTGATCCTTGGCAGACAGTTGGACTGCCTGCTATTACTTATATGACCTTGAAAAAGCAAAGTTCCCTGCATAATCTCAGAGAACTTTTCTAATCTGGCTGATGCGTCTGTTCCGCATATTTTTCCTTTTCTCTTGTTGTTGATACCCATACACCCAGCAGAATAATCGCACCGCCGATCAGTTTGCGGATTGTGATGGTCTCATGCAGGATACCCCATGACAGCAGTACGCCAAAGATCGGCATCAGGTTCATGATCACTGCTGCTGTGGATGCCTTCATGCCTTTTAAGCCATAGTTATACAGCAGTAAGGCTCCCAGTGAGCAGGCCGCACTGAGGTACAGAAGTACGGCGAGAAATGCTGGCGTAATATGCGCGATGGATGGCTTTTCCAAGGCCAGCATCGGCACAAAGAAAGCTGTACCGATGGCACATTGATACATGGTCAGTGTAAATGAATCATACTTATGAGAAATGGACTTGGTTTCATAGTTGTAAAAGCCCCACAGAAAGCCATCGATGAGTAATAGGAAATCACCAATGAGGGAAGAGGACTGAGAAGGATCAAACTGCGTAAGCACGGCGACGCCGATGATCGATGCCCCGATGCCGGCCAGCATTCTTCTGGATGGTCTTTCCCGATATACTGCCAGGCCGACAAGTGCTGTCAATGCCGGAAATGATGCCTCAATCAGGGAAGCATCTGAGGCAGAAGTCATGGAAAGTGCCACATTTTCCAAAGCATAGTACACACTGATGCCAAGGATGGAGGAAATCATCACTGGTTTCATATCCTGTCTTTCAATATGCTGCCTGTTTTTGCGGCACAGAAAGACAACAGCCATCAAAGCTGAGGAAATGGCAAAGCGGATCAGACACAGCAGAATCGGTGTGATCGATGCATAGGCAATCTTGGTGGCAATGACTGAAGAACTCCAGAAAAAGATAGCCAGGATAGCACTCAGGTAGTATTTCATACGATCTCCCTTACCGTGCACCATTGTAACATTTCCATCCCCTCTTCCAAACATACTCCATATCATGCACACCACCTGTTATCCACTTTTACTTTGCTTGATAATATTATTACTTTTTTGAGTAATTTAAAATGAAATGGTGTAATATATGAATGTAATAATATTGAGGGGGTGATGGTATGCATCTGGGAATGTCGAAATCAAAAAGCTCAACTTCGCTGTACGTGCTGAAGTCTACTTACAGCAATGGTTTTCATTCGACTAAGATTGTCGAGAAACTGGGCACGGTGGAAGAGCTGAAGGAAAAGCTGAATGGTGAAGATCCGATTGCCTGGGCCAAGAAGCACATTGAGGAAATGAACCGGCTGGAGAAGGAAGAGCGCCGTGAAGTAACGGAAAAATACTCACCGGTCAAGCAGATTGAAAAGAATGAGCAGCGCACCTTCAATGGCGGCTACCTGTTTTTACAGCAGGTCTACAATTCATTAGGTTTCCCACAGCTTTGCAAGGAGATCCAGCGCCGGCATCATCTGAATTACAATCTCGATGCTATTCTGTCCCGGATGATTTACAGCCGTCTGATCTATCCCGATTCCAGCATGTCACTGTATGACTCCTCACGCTACTTCATCGAACAGCCTGATTTCACCCCGCGCCAGGCCATCCGAGCAACAGAAATCCTGTCTGAAGAAGCCGATCACATCCAGGAAGCTGTCTATGCCAATACAAGGCGCATCTTCGGCCACAGTACTTCCACCCTGTACTTTGATGCCACAACCTGTCTGTATGAGGCAGGAAGTCTCAAAGACAGGCAGCTCCCGGTTATTCCGATGGATCTGTATCATGACGGCAATTTCCTGCCCATCTGCTATTCCATCAACCCCGAGCATCTCAAGGAAGTCCCGGTCACAAAGCTGGAACGGCAGCTGCGTGATTCCTTCCATACATCACGGGCCATTTCCTTCACCGACAGCGGCATCGTATCCGGTGCTTCCTCCACCTTCAAGGATTGGAATATTCCCAACTCCTATGTCATGCGGCTGAATTATGACAGCCTGCGCGAAGAAGAAAAGCGCGCCGCTCAGGATCCAGCCGGATGGTTCCGTTCGGACACGGCCGGTCTGTTTGATCTGAGCAGGCTGCGCAAAGAAAGCGAAGTTGCCAATCCTTCCCGTTTCTACTATAAGGAAATGCAGGTTCATGCCCCGGGCGGAGCACGCCGGGTCATCATCACCTATTCCAACCATTACGGCACCATTGAGCGGCTGGAACGTGAGCTCAATATCCTGCGCGGCGGCGATCCACTGCTCTATCAGCAGGTATCCACCATGCCTTCCTATGCCGATGGCATCTCCGTCTATGTCACCAACACCGATATTCCGGCCAAAGACATCATCAAGATGGAAGATACCCGTTCCAATGCCCATAATATTTTCCGTATTCTGAGCATGGAAATTCCTGACAACACCGACGGCATCCCAATGAGTGATGAGATTCAGGCCCACTTCATCACCTGCTTCTGCACGCTGACAGTATTATCTGCTTTGATCAAGCGGCTGGATATGTTCGGCAGATCCGGCGAAGTGCTGGAGCAGCTGCGCCGCATGAACTTCATGAAGATCCAGTCAGAAGGCTTCGTGCCGCTGTATACCCGCACCGATCTCACGGATGTTCTCCATGACAATGCCGGTTTCCGTACCGACCACCAGATCATCTCCAAACGGCAGATGGACAAGATTCTCAAAGCAAGAGTCTAAAGAATCTTCTTCAGATCCGAAATGTGATGAATCACCGGGATATCCACGGTATATTTACGCTGCTGGTTAATGATCCAGACCGGCTTCATGCCAGCCCGCCACGATCCCAGCACATCACGATAGAAGATATCACCGACATATACACATTCTTCCGGTTTCACCCCAGCCAGTTCACAGGCTTTCAGAAACAGCCTGGGATCTGGTTTTTTTATACCAAAGTCACCGGAGATAAAGACCATGTTTTCATCAAAGAAACGGTCTAATCCGCTCTTTTTCAGCTTTCCTCTCTGGGCATCGGAAGGACCGTTGGAAATGATGCCAAGCCGGTATTTCTTAGAAAGATATGTCAATGTATCCGCAGCATCTTCCATCGGCACACAGTACTTGTACAGCAGGGAATCCCAGTACGTATTGAAGTCAGGATAGGGCAGATGAATATCAAACACCTTTGCAAGCATATCCTTGATGTAATTCTTGTTTACATCACCCTTCTGATCCCAGATCATCACTTCCTGCAGGACAGCCTCAAACTCCATGTCCTGAAGATCTGTATTTTCTTTCAGGATGTCATGATAGGCATTCCAGGCATACAGTTCACGGTTGCCAAGGGTGTCATCAAAGTCAAAGAAGATGGTTTTAATCATGATGTTTCTCCTGGCATACATGCAGGAATGCCTGAAACAGAGAAAGCATCTGCCTGTTTCCACAGGCGGCCATCATCTCCGGATGAAACTGTACGCCGCACATGAATGTGCCTTCATCTTTTTCCATGCCCTCCACAATGCCATCAGGAGCAGTGGCCGTTACATGGAAGCCATTGGCCACGGTCTTGACACTCTGATGATGCCATGAGTTCACCATGACTCTGTCTCCAAGAACACCGCCAAGGAAGGAAAACGGCTGGATCAAAATGGAATGCACTGCCTGATCACGGGGCCGCTTCTGATCATGCTGGATGGCCTTTTCTACCTGACTTGGAATGTCCTGATACAGTGTGCCGCCATAGGCTGCGTTGATAGCCTGCAGTCCCTTGCAGATGCCAAAGACAGGAATGGCAAGCTCATCACATGCATGAATGACAGAGAGAAAGAATCTGTCTGTATTGGTATCACACATGCCGCAGGCAGGGAGTACCTGTTCTCCATATAATAATGGATCAAGATCTTCGCCGCCTGTGACAATGACACCATCCAGGCCGGATACCATGCTGGAAACATCATCCAGATCCGCAATCACCGGCAGAATGATGGGAATACCGCCAGCCATTGCAATACTGTCAACATAGTCCTGATTGACATAGGCACGCTTTGTGCCAATGAATACATCCTTTGTGTCCATCTGCTCAAGATTGCCAAGCAGACCAATCTTCATTTTTCTCATATAAATCCTCCGGCCCTATTCAACCACAAAAAAAGCCCCGCATAAAGCGAAGCTCTTTCAACACTTACTTCTTTTCAGCAAGCTTCTTGTACAGAGTCACAAAGCGCTCCGCAAGAATACCGAATGCCTCAGCACTCATCAGCTGATCCTCAGCATGTGTGAGCAGAAGATCCATCTCAACCTTCTCACCCTGTGCTGTCTTTGTCAGCAGCTTTGCATGGGCATCATGTCCCTGTGTGAAAGCCTCCTGGCCTTCCTTGATCAGCTTCTCTGCCTCGTCGAAGTTTCCTTCAGCAGCTGCGTCGATCGCACCAATATAATTGGAGCGGGCTGTTCCTACAGACGCAATAATGTTAAATGCAACAAGCTCTGTTCCTTCCATTGCTTACTTTCCTTTCTTCATCAACTCTTCTGCACGAGCAAGAGTTCCCTTGCCATCCATCAGGCCATACATCTGCATCGGAATATCACTGATTGCCTTCTCCGGATGAGCAGCCTGCAGCTTGCCAAGTGCATAACGAACCTGCGGACCAAGCAGAATCACATCTGCCTTCTCATACTCACGGTCAAAATCACCCAGTGAATATGCAGCAATATCATAATCCTTGCCCTGTGCCTTCGCAGCTTCCTTCATCTTGTTGACAAGCAGGGATGTAGACATACCTGCTGCGCAGAATAATCTGATTACCTTTTCAGCCATGATTCTTTCTCCTTTTTTTCTTTGCTTACTTCAGATACTTCTCAGCCAGGGCCAGTGCAGCAGCACCATCCATCAGGCCATAAGAACGCATATCAATGACATCAACCGGCTTGTTCGGGAACAGGCCCTTCATCTTGCTCAGTGCGAAACGAACCTGCGGGCCAAGCAGAATGACATCCGCATCTGCACCCTTGGTATCTGCTTCGGAAAGAGAATATGCATTAATATCATAATCCTTTCCATTCTTCTTCGCAGCTTCTCTCATCTTATTGACGAGCAGGCTGGTAGACATACCAGCCGAGCAAAACAACGTAATTTTCTTTGCCATAATGATTCACCTTTCTTTCGGCTAACATTTGCCTTTCTGTTACTAGAATATATCGAAAACGCTATCATTTCAATCATTTGATGTGTCATGAAACCGTCTTTTTTTGTCATTTTTTACGTATTCATGACACTTTCTGACCAATCAAAAAAGATGGAGAATTTTCATCCCCACCTTCATTCCTCAGTCAACTTTACCGCCAGTGAACTTCTGGCCGTTGATCAGGCAGCGGATCATCAGCACGCCGCCCCACGGCTGTGCCTTGACCAGCTTCTTGGCATAATCAGCCGGATTGCCATCTGTGCCTTCCTTATATGTAGCCTCAAACTGCATCTCCATCGGGCTCAGATTCTTTACAAATACATACTTCGGATTCTCATTTGCTTCCAGAAGCTTACGGATCTCATCACGCTTCAAAGCAGAGCTAACATTTACCAGCATCTTCTTATCTCCTTTGTTCGTCTTTATTATAATGCACTCTAAATCAAAGTGAACAGCAGAAACTTTTTATTCAGAATCCACCCATGTGAAAATGCTTCATGATGTCCGGCATTTCCTGCACTTCCGCGTCGGATTCTTCCTCCACACTGTCACACGGAAATACAATGCCCGCATCCTGGCGGCCATTGTCCAGCACAGCCATCACCTGCAGGCTGCGCTGCAGCCAGATCTCCATCTTGGCACGCTCATTGTGATCCATCACTTCCTGCATCGCAGTAAACTCCGTGACCATCTTGTCCGGTTCCTTGTGAGTATCAATGCGCGTCACTTCCTTTGTCTTACGGTCCGTGAATGTCACATTATCAATATAGCCCGGGCGGTCATCAATCACGATCGTGCCATCGGTTCCCTGCATCACAATACCACTGTGGGATGCCGAATCCTTGGCCGCTGTACATACAGCCTTGAACTGGCCATAGTCCATCAGTAATACACCGGAAGTGTCAATGCCATTCCAGCCCTTGTTAGCCATGTAATAGCTGAACCTTGGTGCGCCAAACAGTCCTGCCACAAAGTGGACATTGTAGACATTCAGATCATACAATGCACCGCCGGCAAGATTGGGATCAAAAGCCGGTGCCACATCATGTTTGACATAGCGGTCATAGCGCGAGGAATACTGTGAAAAGTTGCAGCGGATCAAGGTCAGATCTCCAAGCTTGTCCAGCCATGGAATCAGCTCTTCATAGTTTTTGGAATAGCGTGACATGATGGCTTCAAACAGCCATGCGCCAGTCTCTTCAGCTGTCTGCACAAGCTGCTGGGCCTGTTCATAGGTAGCACAGAACGGTTTTTCCACGATGACATTCTTGCCTGCCAGCATAGCCTTCTTTGCAAAGTCATAGTGCACACTGTTGGCAAGACCAATGTAGACTGTGTCAAAACTGTCATCGTTCAGAAAAGCATCATAATCCGTATAGAGTGAGGCAATATGGAAGGCATCTGCCACCGGAGCCCCGTGTTCCCTGTTGCGGCACCACAGGGCCGGTACATCAATGCCGGCTTTCTGGAAGCAGGACAGAGCCTGGTGGACAATCATGCCATTGCCGCAGACACCGACTCTCATGCTTTCACCTTCTCAGTCAAGATCCTCACCATTGCTGGCAATGACCTTCTTATACCAGTAGAAAGAGTCCTTTCTCTCACGGTGCAGATCACCGTTGCCATCATTGTCCTTGTCAACATAGACAAAGCCATAGCGCTTTTTCATCTCACCGGTGGATGCCGAAACAAGGTCAGTGCAGCCCCACATTGTATAGCCCATCAGATCCACACCGTCTTCCACAGCTTCCTTCATAGCCTTGATATGGTCACGCAGATAGTTGATGCGGTACGTATCATGGAACTTGCCATCCTCACTGCGCTCATCCACAGCACCCAGGCCGTTTTCAACAACAAACAGCGGAATTTCATAGCGGCCATAGACTTCATTGAGATAAATACGCAGTCCTTCCGGATCAATCGACCATCCCCAGTCACTTGCCTTGAGATACGGGTTCGGCACACCGGTAAACATATTGCCGGCCTTCTTCTGCACTTCCGGATCAACGGTTGCCGTAGAGGACATGTAGTAAGAGAAGGAATAGAAATCCACGGTGCCTTCCTTGAGTACCTCAAGATCTTCCGGTTCCATGCGTACATGGATGTTATGATCCTTGAAATAGCGCTTTGCATAGTAAGGATAGTGGCCTCTTACCTGCACATCGCCGCAGAACCAGTTGTTCATGTTCATGCGGTCCTGTGCTTCCTTGACATCAGCAGGATTGCAGGTATACGGATATACCATCTGACCGGCAATCATCAGGCCGATCTTGAAGTCCGGATTAATCTGGTGGCCGATCTTAACAGCCTTGGCCGATGCGACAAACTGGTTGTGCAGGGCAGTGAAACGGTCAGATGCCTCCTCCGGTGTCTCATCCATCTTGAACATCGGCTTGCCATCTTCACCATGCATGCCCAGAGACATGATGCGTCCCATCGGACCGGCACCGATATTGATCTCATTGAAAGTCAGCCAGTACTTTACTTCATCCTTATACTCTGTAAACAATGTCGTGGCATACTTCACAAAGGCATCAATAACCTTTCTGTCTGTCCAGCCATTGTACTTCTCACTCAATGCCCATGGCAGCTCATAGTGGGAAATGGTTACCAGCGGCTCAATGCCATACTTTCTGCACTCTGCAAAAACATTGTGATAGAATGCAAGGCCCTTCTCATTCGGCTTCTCCTCTTCCCCAGTCGGATAGATTCTGGCCCAGTTGATGGACAGACGGAAGCACTTGAAGCCCATTTCGCCATACAGGGCAATATCTTCCTTGTAATGATGGTAGAAGTCTACGGCATCATGGGAAGGATAATACACATCAGAATGGATCTCCTTGTCCCACAGACGCGGTGTACTCACCGTACCGCCGCGGATATGGTCAGGTACATTTTCACCCTTGCCGTCTTCCTTCCAGGCACCTTCAAACTGATTGGCAGCTGTTGCGCCGCCCCAAAGAAAATCTTTTGGAAATGGCATATTTTCTCCTCCTTAAAAAGGACACCTCAAAAGATGTCCTTATCGTACAAGATTGATTTTTCTACTCAACCTCTGCATGACTTCATTATAGCAGAGTTATTTTGTTGCGGCGGACTTGCGCAGAAGCAAAGCACCGATGATAAACAGAATGCCAAGCGTTGCCACGGAGATGTTGACACTGTTGGTCAGAGAAACCGTGACACCAACAAGCATTGTGCCCATGAAGGATGCACCCTTGCCACAGATATCATACAGGCCAAAGTATTCACCAGACGATTCATTCGGAATCAGAGAAGCGTAATAGGAACGGGACAGTGCCTGGATCGCACCCTGGAACATACCTACCACAAAGGCCATGATGCCAAACTGCCAGAGGGAATGCATGAACAGGGCAAAGACTGCCACGGCAAAGTAGCCGCCGATGCAGATGGAGATCAGAGTCAGAGAACTGTACTTCTTGGACAGATTGCCAAACAGGGAGGCAAAGGCAAAGGCAACCACCTGTGTTAACAGCAGCACAACCAGCAGACCAACCTGATTCAGGCCAAGGGAAGTACCGATGGCAACGGCTTCATCAATGATTGTATAGACACCGTCAATGTAGAAGAAGAAGGCAAGCAGGAAGTAGAATACCTTCTTTTCATTCTTATACATATGGGTCAAGGTATGGCCGATCCGGGCAAAGGAACTGCGGATCTTGCCGGCACCATGCTCGACATAGTTTTTCTGCTTGTAGCCCTTGAGCAATGGCATTGTCACAAACAGCCACCACAGGGCAACCACAAGGAAGGCAAGGAAGATGGACAGCTTCTCATTCATCCTGCCGGTATTGCCAAGCAGATACAGCGCTAATGCAACAATGAACGGAATGCAGGAGCCAAGATATCCCCATGCATAGCCAAAGGAAGAAACCTGATCCATTCGTTCCGGTGTTGTCACATCAATTAACATGGAGTCATAGAGAACAAGCGAAGCCTGATAGGCAACCTTGGCCACCACATAGGTAACAAGGTACATCATCCAGTTTGGCACCGCACCAAGCATGGCACAGCCAATGACACCAATGATCAGGACCCATGTGAACATCGGCTTGCGGAAACCCTTGTTATCCGAGACTGCACCAAGAATCGGTCCCAGAAAGGCAACCACCACCGTGGCAATGGATGTGGCATAAGACCAGGCAGCCAGATAGGCACTGCTCGACATGCCGGCACCCTTTGCCAGCGTATTGAACCAGATCGGAATCAATGTCGACACCATCATCGTAAAGGCTGAATTGCCAATGTCATACATGATCCATGACTTCTCCAGCTTGTTAAAGTTCTTTAACATAACTTTCCCCCAAACGCATTCTGTTAGAATTTATCATTTTCCAAAAAACTGATCTATCTTCTTTCAGTATAGTGTATGTAAAGAACATGTAAAACCAGATTTTTTGCAAATTTGTGGGTGCTTAGCAATAGTGGATATCATTTCTCAGATGATTCATAAATTCTGTTTCTCGCTCTGCCAAAGACTTTGGCAGAAGAATAACGGGCAGAGATTTGCTCTGATACTGAATCTGCCTCATCCAGTTTTTGTTCAATGTCAGATTCATTGATCATTTTAGTTTCAGACTGAATATTTCCCATGTGTTTCTCCTTACTATCAGCATTTTATCTCAGCTTCATACAAGAGTCTCAGCAATAATGTAACGAAAAAAGAGAGAGAACATAATCTCTCTCTTGTACTCAGTCGTTATGCCACTTCCAGTTGGCAACTTCCGGCAGATCCTGTCCGTATTCACGGATGTACTGACGGTGTTCGACCAGCTTGTTTTCCATCTTCTGGAACAGATGAGCTGTCTGATCATGGAACTTATCCTGCGGCAGGCGCAGCAGAACATCTTCGACCAGATGGAAGCGGTCAATATCATTCTGTACACGCATATCAAATGGTGTTGTGATCGTGCCCTCTTCCTTATAGCCGCGCACATGCAGGTTGCGGTTATGGCGGCGGTAGGTCAGCTCATGGATCAGTGTCGGATAGCCATGGAAGGCAAAGATGATCGGCTTGTCAGTTGTAAACAGCATGTCATACTGGGCATCGGACAGTCCATGCGGATGTTCCTGAGATGGCTGCAGCTTGAACAGATCAACCACATTGATCACACGGATCTTGAGATCCGGCAGTTCTTTTCTCAGGATCGATACAGCAGCTAATGTCTCCAGGGTCGGTGTATCACCGGCACAGGCCATAACGACATCCGGTTCCTTGCCCTGATCATTGCTTGCCCAGTCAATGATGCCAAGACCCTGTGTGCAGAGGTTTACTGCTTCTTCCATGGAGAACCACTGCGGACGAGGATGCTTGGAGGCAATGACGACATTGACATAGTTGCGGCTCTTGAGACAGTGGTCCATGGTGCTTAACAGGCAGTTAGTATCAGCTGGCAGATAGATGCGCACCACATCAGCTTTCTTGTTGGCAATGTGGTCCATGAAGCCAGGATCCTGATGGGTGAAGCCATTATGATCCTGCTGCCAGATATGAGATGTCAGGATGAAGTTCAGTGAGGCAATGTCCTGGCGCCATGGCAGCTGATTGCATACTTTGAGCCACTTGGCATGCTGGGCAGCCATGGAATCCACAACTCTGACAAAGGCTTCATAGGAATCAAAGAACCCATGTCTGCCTGTCAGCAGATAGCCTTCCAGCCAGCCTTCACACATATGCTCGGAAAGCATGCCATCCATGATTCTGCCATCTCTGGCCAGATGCTCATCCGTCGGCAGCATCTCTGCCTCCCACGGACGATTCTCTGCTTCAAAGGCATGGTTCAGACGGTTGGACATACCCTCATCCGGTGAAAAGATACGGAAATTGCGTGCCTTGTCATTTGCCTTGAAGATATCACGGACAAACTTGCCAAGTTCCATCATATCCTGTGCTTCCACAGAACCAGGCTCTTTGACATCAACGGCATAGTCACGGAAATCCGGCATGATCAGATCATGGAGAAGCTTGCCGCCATTGGCATGCGGATTGGCACCAAGACGCCGGTCGCCAACCGGAGACAGCGAACGGATTTCTTCTTTCAATGTACCGTTTTCATCAAACAGCTCTTCCGGATGATAGCTTCTCAGCCAGTTCTCCAGAATATGCAGATGCTCTTCATCCTTAATTTCTACTGGTACCTGGTGGGCATGGAAGCTGCCTTCAATCGGTACGCCATCCACCTTCTTCGGTGCTGTCCAGCCCTTTGGTGTACGCAGTACGATCATAGGCCAGAACGGACGGGTATCATCATGGTTCTCACGTGCATTCTTCTGAATAGCACGGATTTCTTCAATGACTTTGTCCATGGTTTCTGCCATCAGCGGGAACATCTTTTCAGGATCATCACCTTCGACAAAGTATGGCTTCCAGCCATAGCCATGCATTAAAGAGGCAAGCTCATCTTTAGAGATACGGGACAGAATGGTCGGATTGGAAATCTTGTAGCCATTGAGATGCAGGATCGGCAGCACGGCACCATCATGTTCCGGATTCAAAAACTTGTTGGAATGCCAGGAAGTTGCCAGCGGCCCTGTTTCAGCTTCACCATCGCCGACGATGACAGCCGCAATCAGATCCGGATTATCAAACACAGCGCCAAAGCCATGGGCCAGGGAATAGCCAAGCTCACCGCCTTCATTGATGGAGCCAGGTGTTTCCGGGGCACAGTGCGAAGGCACGCCGCCCGGGAAAGAGAACTGCTTGAACAGTTTCTGCAATCCTTTTTCATCCTGGGTAATATTCGGATACACTTCCGAATACGTTCCATCCAAATAATCATTGGCAATGTAGAAGTTGCCGCCATGTCCCGGTCCGGATAAAAGAATCATATCCAGATCATACTTCTTGATGACACGGTTCAGATTCACAGTCACAAAGTTCTGGCCAGGCACCGTACCCCAATGTCCGACAATCTTCTTTTTGACATCCTTCATGGTCAAAGGACGCCGTAACAGCGGATCATCCAGCAGATACAGCTGCGCAGCAGACAGATAGTTCGCCGCCCGCCACCACTCCTGCATACGGTGCAGATAATCATTAGAATCAAATTCAGTACTCATGAGAAAATCTCCTTTGTGTCCTTTGATTATAGCATTTTCCCAACTCATCAACGCAGTGATTGTCATAGCCATGCGTGCATATGAAAAACATGTACTTGCATGTCATATCATCAAATCAGCTCTGTCTTTTTCAGGGGAAATGTCTCCCCATCAAAAACACTCACCTGCCATCCTGCCACACAAAAGACAGATGATTGGGATCCGCCGGTGGATTCTTTAACAGATCATTCAGCCATGGCCCGTAGTTGGTATCCGCCAGTGCTTTCTGCACCAGGGCAAAGGCAGGATCAGAAGTAAACTGTGCTACCTTTGAAGAAAGACTGCCATCATATAATGATATGAAAATGGAAGATAGCAGATTCTCAGCCTGTGCATACATGGGATCATTCACATATGCCTGCAGAAGGCCATCAATCGTTTCCTTCTGGTTCTGCGCAGCCTGCTGATCTGCAGCAGACATATCAGAAACACACTGCTTTGTCCCATATGTATCAAAATCAATCTTCTCAGTGGCATAATCCACCTGCTTACCCTTGATCGAAAGAACACCAAAGCGGTGATTATCTGCCAATGGCATTCCACTGATGATCTCATGCAGAGAATCCTTATTCAGAATGGAGAAATGATGCTGGTGGCCGGATAACACAAGCTGGACATGATACTTCACAAGCAGATCATACAAGCCTTTATTCTGAATATGATAGCTGTCATAGCGGGAATCACCCCGCTTATACAGCACAGAACGATGCGCCAGAAACAGAATTTTATCATTGCGTGAAGAAGCAGCTTCCAGTTCTTTCTTCAGCCATTTCATCGTTTCATCAGAAAACACCGGAGTCTTCCCCTGGTCTTCAGCACCATCATCCATGGCCAGCAGTGTCACATCACCTATCCGTTTAACATAGCTCAAAGAAGATGAATCCTTCTCGTCCATATCCAGAAGATCGCCAAAGTTTTTCTCGTATGTTTCAGCATCAGAGAAGTCATAATCATGATTGCCGGTTGTCATGACTATCGGAATACCGGCATCCTTCACTCTCTTCAGAATCACAGAGAGAGCAGCCTCATCAGAATCACTGCCGCTGTTGGTATTATCACCTGTCATGATGAAAACATCCGGATGAATGGCAATCACCTGATTGACAAATGCCTCCATGAACTCCGATGCATATGGCTCCGCCGGCACAACCGCATCTGATGAATCCACATTGACAGTAAAGTGAAGATCACTTGTAACAACTGCAGTAAAGTCAGTTGTATCAGAAGTCTGATACACATCTTCCTCTGCCTGTGTACAGCCAGACAGCAGCAGTGTTCCAATCAACAATGACAGAATCATTCTTCTCATGGCTCACATTATATATGGAAGATGACTGCCTATATCAAATGGTGCTCTGCGATCAAGACATAAGTGCAATACCATCTGCTGTCTGGCATTAAAACTATCGTTATTCAATGTGGACAAAAGTTTTCAGACACTTCGCGTTTCATTGTAATAAAGCGTGTGAAAGGAAATATTCGATTTATTGTATTACGTATCGTCAGAGGAAAACAGGCACGAAGAGTGGCATTTATCTGAATCCCGGAAAGCAGAATGATCCAGACAGATTGAAACACTACAGGGGAAACTTATTGCTGATCGGAATCAACTACAGTAAAGAATCAAACACCAGACGTACTTTCAAGCATCATACATGCACGATTGAGAAAGCATAGCCTCGTATTTTTTAATTCTTTTAAATTTATTCTCATGTAAGCGCTTGGAAAATTTGCAATGCGTTCTGACAGGAATATGATAGTCCGTGGATTTTGGGGAGGTATACAGATGAAACGGGTTATTGAGAATGCACTGGCAGTGTTTGCATTTGGCAATACTGGTATTACACAAGATGAGATCATGCATGATCAGTCTTGTGAACAGCTGAAAATGAATGACAAAAAGAACGCTGAAGATGTCAGCGTCCGTCCCGCTTTCCAGCACTGAGTGCGGAAAGCTTTTTTAGAATATTTTCTGTCTGAGATAGACTGCACATTCACCAATCCAGTCTTCCTGTGCTGTCAGAGAACTTACCTGTATGGCAAGATCCGGATCCATCGCTTTGACGGCATTCATGGCCCTTTGCGCATTGTCATCTCTGCAGGCCAGGCTGCCATAGAGAATCACATGATCCGGTGACAGCACCATACATGCATTCACAATCGCAACGGCCAGTTCCTTTGCAGCATTTTCCAGCTCTTTCTGACTCTTGTTTTTCAATGCAGCTGTACTGATATGTTCCTCCAGATCTGTCCCATCAGGATACAGAATATGGCCAAGTTCTGCCTGTCTGCCCTTTCCTTCATACAATTCACCATGGATGATAACAGCACTGCCAACACCTGGTCCCCACTTAATGACAAGCAGATTGTTTTCTTTACGACCGCTGCCAAACAGCAGTTCTGCCTGGGCAAAGGCATCTACGTTGTTTTCCAGAATCACAGGAAGGCCTGTCTCATTCTGCAAGATGGACTGAATCGGTATATCTTTGCCAAAGAGGCCGCCCTCTTTCTTACTGATGCCTTGTTCTCTGTCCAAAGCACCGGCAATGCCAACACTGATTCCCTTGATTTCTCTTTGCTTCTTTTCCGGCAATGATGCAATCAGTTTCCTGATTTCTGCCGCAGTCTGCTTCAAAAAGGATTCCGGATCCTCTAATGATGTGTGCATTCGTTTCTGCGCTATAACCATTCCTTTTAAAGAGCAGATAGTCATGACTGTCTGCTCACGGTCAATATTGACACACAAGGGTAACTGGTAATTCTCATTCAGCTGCAGCAATACCTTCCTTCTGCCCGCTGCTGAAAGTTCCTGTTTGCCTGTTTCCACAAGCAGTCCCTCTTTTAACAGCGGTGCCGTAATCTGGGTCAAAGAAGCAGCTGTCAGACCAGTCTGACGGGCAATATCAATCCGAGATATCGGTCCCTGGGCATTGATAATGGAAAGCACTGCTGCCCGGTTGTTCAGTTTCAAGCCGCTCATATTCATGCCATTTCTCATGTGCTTTCCTCCATCCATCCTTCTTTTCTTCTATTTTAGTACCTTGTGACAGGCATCTTCAGCATATCTGCCAGAGCTTCCAGCTGATCCGCCGCATCATCATAAACTACCACAAAGTGTGGTTCCCAGCCATCTTTGACAGAGCATTCGATTATCTTCTGTGCACTGTCCTTTGTCTGTATCACCGTGGAAGTGCCATAGAACTGCTTCGGCTTGTCCAATGCTTTGCCTTCAGCAATGAAAAAGCGGAAGGTTCCATCCGGATTTCTGCCAATCCGGAAGATTGTGGCATATTCTGATGGCTTTATGCCAAATTCCATCGTTGGACCAATATGCCTGTTGCAATGCTCTCCAATCGCAGCACCGGTATCCTCTCTTGCCAGACTGCAGGCCGCTGTGCCGCAGTGCCAGAACGTAATCGTATTTTCTTTTTCATCCAGAGAAACCGGATCGCCAAAGAAAACCGGCTTCTGACTCAGTTTCATGCCAGCCCACATGGATAAAGCACCATAGGTATCTGCTTCGCATGCTGCGGCAACACCAAGATCATTCATCATTGCCAGCACAGCACAGACAGGTGTGCCATAGGACGTAAAGAAATCAGGCCAACACCGGGATGCCAGTGCACCAACATGGTGCTCTTTGACAAATTCATCATAGGCGCGGTACAGTCTGGCAAAATCCATCCTGTTTTTCTCAGGCGTTTTCTCCAGACCAGTCGTTCTTTCTTCGGCATCCTGCAGATAACGTTCCACATCTTTTTCACTGTACTGCTTTGCCCTGTCAATCAGCTCTCTTGCCTCAACAGCAATCTGGTGCACGCCGAACTTCTCCAGAAGATCCAGATCCAGTGCCCTGCCAAAGCCAAATCCTTCCGGTGTATGACCAATGGAAGCAATCGTCAAATGATGCATCTCATACCTGACTATGGCAGCTGCGATAACATTCTTTACGCTGCGGATGACCTGCTCTTCCTGCGGACTTCCATAAACATAGGCAAAGTTCTGTCCGGACAGCTGGCGGATCGCATTGCCAGCCGAAAAAGCCCCGGTCAAAGAATTCAGACGCAGACGGGTGCCATCAATCACCGGCTCCCGCAATGTCCAAAGCAGAATCGGCACATCATGAAATCTGTGTACCACTTCACTTGCATAAGCCGCATTGGCAAAGGTCAGATTCTGCAGAATGATCAGATCCGGATGAATGGAATCAAGATAACTGCGTAAAGAATCAATCGTTAACAGCTTTTCATCTGGTACATCTACATTGGCACAGATGCTTTTCAACAGCTTTTTTGATGCATCAAACGCCGCATCAGCACTTGGCATATGAAATGTACCAACACCAATCGGCACATATGCCGCTTCAAACTCTTTCATATCACGTTACGCTTTCTCAATTTTTCTGCAGCTTAATTCTTTGTTTTCGCCAATGAATCCCGGCCAGGCGCCCTGGTCAATCAATGGTTTCCGTTCCGGATGGGCAAGCACCCACTTGCCTCTTTTTAACAGCAGGATGCTTTCCGGATCCTCTTTGTTCAATGCTTTCTTTTCTTCGTCCGTAAGATCAGTATTCACACCTTCTGGCAGGATCACCGCTGCCCGGAATCCTGCTTCTTTAGTCCGGATTGGGGAAAGGTGCAGGGTGGTGCCATACAGTTCCACCAATGTACCCGCCGGAAAGAAGAAAGCTTTCCCCTTTGATGCATCAATCCTGTTCTCTTTGATGTCATACACATGGCCAAGGTAAAGAACCACATCATCGCAATACAGATTGACTTCGCTGACTTTGTGATATTCATAGCCATTTAATGTTGTATTGCGGCCATTGCAGTATCCTGCTTCTATCTCCATACCGCCAAAGACAGTATCCTGAATCTGGCTGATCAAAGGAAGCTGTTCCAGCTCCTGATCAGAAGGAACATAAAGATTGCCATCTTCCGGGATTGGGGTATGATGCTGCATCCACGCCATAGCAGTCTCTGTATCATAGCCTTTCAGGATGTGCACATAGCTTCGTGCTTCCTCGCTCAATCCGTCATACACTGGCAGGTCACATTTCTCGTCATACCATGAAAGCATGATTATTGTTTCTCCTGTTTGACAACTTTGTATGTGGCACAGAAGTCTTCTCTGCCATAGCCTGCCTGCATGGCCTCATCATATACCCGCACGGCATTATCTTCTCCCGGCATGGAGACATGGCACTGGCTGGCAAGATTCTGGCAGATGTGTACATCCTTGTGCATATTGGCAATAGAGAAAGCGGTTGTCCAATCGCTGCTGGCAATGGCATCTTTCTTGGAATCCAGGTAGAAGTTCTGGCCGCCGCCATAGCTGATGGCTCTGGCATATGTTTCAATATCAATGCCATTGGCTGCCGCCAGTACTGCCGTTTCATTGACGCCATTCTGAATCTGGGAGACAAGGGCATTGTGGCAGATCTTCATGACCAGTCCCTTGCCATTTCCACCCATATGAATGATATTTTCACCCATGTAGGAAAGAATAGGCAGAATCTTCTTGTAGCCTTGGTCACTGCCGCCGACATAGATGCCAAGCTTGCCGGCAATGGCAGCTGGCTTGGATTTGACAACCGGGGCATCCAGAAACTCAGCTCCGGTCTTTTTTACCATCTCAGAGATTTCTACCGATACACTTGGATCAATCGTCGACATATCAATGCATGTCTTGGTATTATTCAGCACCGGCAGGATTTCATTGTAAACAGAGCGGGAATGCTCTGACTTTGGCACCATGGAGATAAACACATCCACCTTTTCAGCCATTTCCTTGTTGGAAGTACAGGGAATGCCGCCTTCTGCGGCAAGTTTTTTCACCTTATCCGGATTCAGATCAAAAACATATACTTCATCATCATGTTTGTGAATGATGTTGGCTGCCATGGATTCTCCCATGATGCCAAGTCCTGTAAAGCCGATTTTCATAATGTATTCCTTTCTTTAAACATTGTCCCTGTGATAGAGATTTTCATATGGAATGCCGGTAACTTCCTGGCACACCTGTTTTTCATGTTCACTGATGATGCTTGTATCAAGTCCTTTGCGCCGATCCAGTTCCTTTCTGACAATCTGGAATTCCGCTTCTTTCATCGGGAACCTGCGCGTAAAGATATACGCTGCCGTCATGAGAATGCATGGCACGATGATAAAGATCGCGGCAATGCCATGCTGGGTAAAGGCAGACTGTCTTGCCCCGCTGGATGCCAGTACCTCATCATAGCCAACCATTGCCAATAGAATGCCAATGATAGCACTGGCAAGGCCGGTTGCGACCTTTCTGGCAAATGTTGCCATGGCGGATACCGTAGCCGGCCTTGATACACCGGTGATCAGCTCATCCACATCCGCCAGATCAGAGAGAATCGCATAGATTGTCGTTGTGGTACCGGCCATCGAAATGCCAATGAAGAAACTCAGGATAAGAATCATCAGGAATGACGAGCCTTCATGGCTGAAGAAAAGCAGAGCCAGAGTGGCAATGATGCGGATCGGATAGCTGACAAGCAATGGCCATTCCTTGTTTTTCTTTGTGGACATGGTGGAAAACAGAATCATGCCAAGAAACTGTGATACCAGCAATACTCCCATCAGGATAGTGAACCTGCCGCCGCCATAGGCATTGAGTACATCATCCACATAATACACAGCCAGTCCGGTGAAAAAGTCAGCCGCACCCTGTCCGCACAGGAAGATGCCGATCAACAGACGGAAACTTCTGGAACGATAGACAGAGAAGGCCTGGCGGAAGGAATCTTTCATGGATACTTTGACTGGCTGTTTCTGCTTTTCCCAGGTGCCGGCAAAGGTCAGCAGGATGACAATCAGAAACAGAATGGCGAAGACCAGTCCGACTTTGAAATACTGGCTGGCATTGGTATTATCTTTGATCATCAAAGTTGGAATCAGGCCGGCCAGGATGGAGCCAAATGCAGAGAAAGCCATGCGTACACTGGAGTAGGCAGCACGTCTGTGATAGTCATCGATCATATCCGGCAGTAAGCCGTTGTAAGGCACCATCACAATCGTAAAGCCGGTGGAAAACAGCATATACATCAGGACATAGAAGAGATACATGGCCGTATTGCTGGCATGGAATGGCACCCACATCAAGGCAAAGGTAATGGCACTGATGAAGCTGCCAATCAGAATATAGAATCGTTTTGGCCCGAATCTTGACTTAGTGCGATCGGCAATGTTGCCCATGATCGGATCCGTGACGGCATCCCACACCTTGCCAATCAAAGGAATCGTGCCGGCCAGTGCCGTGGGCATGCCAAGTGCCTTGGTCAGAAAGACGGTAAAGAATGTCGAAATGACAACAAAGGCACCACCGCCATAAATGTCCGCAAAGCCATAGGCCGCCTTGGATCTGAAACTGTCTTCAGATACGTTCTTTTTCTTCTCCTTCATTTTGTCTTACTCTCACATTTTTGAATGATACTTACCAGGCTGTCACAATCCTCAGCCTGTTTTCTGACAAATACAGGGATGGTGCCAATGGGCGCAGCGATCTCATAGATGCCGCCGCTGTATTCTCTGCCTGTGGATGCTTCAATCCAGGCATTCTTGGGCAGATAGACACTTCTTGACACGGCGCCCTTCTTTATGACTGGTGCCACAAGCAGATCATCTCCCAGCAGATATTCACTCTTTTCTTCATAAGCATAAGGTTCATCATAGTAATAGAACAATGGCTTCATCACCGGGATGCCCTGTTCTGCACAAACGTTCACCGCCTGCTTGAGATATGGCTTCAATGCCGCATGCATACAGGATGCTCTGGCAGTGGCTTTCAACAGTTCTTCATCGGTATCAAACTGCACATCATTGATGGGCTGATTGCCTTCATGCGTTCGTAACAGTGGTGAAAAAGCATTCATCTCCAGCCATCTTTCCAATAGCTCTTTATCGCGTCTCATGTTCATGATGGTTGTATAGCCGCCGGCATCTGAATGGGTGATGCCAAAGCCTGACATGGCAAGCGATAATGTGGCTGGAATCACACTTGGCAGACCGTCATCCACAGACCAGTCGACATGCTGATCACCAGTCCACATCATGTCACTGGCAGAGATGGTTCCGGTGGATCCTGCCCGCGTAAAGAAGAAGACTTCATCATGCTTTCCAGCTTCATCAATGGCTTCCTGATTCAGCTTTGCCCATAATGCCGGCCAGCGGTTATGCAGCTCTTCCGGCCTGCCTTCATGCAGCACGGCATCCATTGGCAGATATTCACCAAAGTCTGCCATCCAGCCTGACAAGCCAAGATCAATCATGTTTTTCTGAATGAGGGACTTGTACCAGTTCCAGGCATCGGGATTGGTAAAGTCGATCATCGCCGCCGGGAAGGTCGTAATTGTTACGAGATAGTCTCTGCCTTCTTTATCTTTGACACACCAGCCTCTTTCACTGGCATACTTGTACAGATCTTTTTCAATGGCCAGGAAGGGATTGATATAGCCAAGAAAGTGAATGCCTTTCTGTTTCCACTGTGCAATCTTTTCATCCAGATGCGGATAGAGTTCCTTGTCCCACTGCCAGTTCCACATCACCTGATAGCCAAACTTTGTTTTCCGGCAGCCGCACCAGTCCTGACTCCAGATGCCATTGACTTTGATCCCGGCTTTTTCCGCTTTTGCCAGCTTGTGTTCCAGAATCTCCGTGCCACCCTGCATGGCCAGAATGATGCCATCATAGATCCAGTCAGGAAGTGTGTGCTGACGGCCTAGCAGTGCGCTCTGCTTTTCTGAAAGTGAGGCAAAGCTCTCGGCAGATCCTGTGTAGAAATGAGGTACATCCTGCAGATGCAGAATGATCTCATCACTTTTACTGAAATCAAACACGGCATACTGGCTTGTGTCCACATGCACATAATATTTCCTGCTTGACACAAAGGTAGGCTGAGCATAATAGCTTTCATACTGATCAAAGGGAAGGGTATGTTCCGGATGCACACCAAGCAGTTTCTGACGGATCAGCTTCTTCATGATCCGATTGCTGTTCTGGTGTTCGGCCACAAAGATACGTACCTTTTCCCCTTTCAGATTCAGCTTGGCATACGTTTCTCCACAGCCATAGAACGCCTCATCTTCCTCACATGGCAGATGAATCACATAGCGGTTGATGCCAGAGGTATCTCCCTGAAGTACACATTCATATCTTCCACCGTTCTCTGTCACCTGCAGAGACAGAAGGCGGTCATCCGCATCATCCTGATAGGTCATGACAAAGCCGTGATCATTCTGTTCAACACCAGTGTTCTTAAGATCATGGAGCCAGTTCATCCTTGTGTGATAGCGGAAACTGCCCCGTTTCATCGTGAAATGATTCTCACCATTGCCAATCGACAGTTTTATTTGCATTAATGCCTGCATTCTGTTCATAGGATCCTCACAGATATTATTTAACTCTTTTAATTTATTTTCAGTATAGTGTGCTAATATGGTTAATGCAACCGCTTTCATTAAATTTATGCAAAGGAAAAGTGAGGTGCACTATGTACGATATTGTATGTGCAGGCATTGCGACCTGGGATACGCTGTTTTCCGGTATTCCAGAAGAACTGATGGATATAGACGGAGTAACCGCAAAGGGTTATGTCAGTGCCAGCGGCGGTGATGCCGTCAATGCCGGTATCAGTCTGGCAAGACTTGGCTGTAAAACAGCTGTCATGGGATGTGTGGGCAATGACAGTTTTGCACAGCGCATTGAAGCGGATCTGAAAGCAGCCGGGGCAGACTCGTATCTCTACAAAGGCAGCCAGATCAACACCGCTGCCCCTGTCATCCTGATCGATGAAACCGGCGAGCGCCATCTAGTCAGAGTACCTGGCAATGGCAATACACAGTTCTGCCGGGAAATGATGGATGATACTGTTCTGTTTCACACCAGACATCTGCACATTGCCAGTGTGAACATGCTGCCAAAGCTGGACGGGGCACCATTGGCAAAACTGTTTCAGCAGGCACATGAACATGGCATCACCACCAGCATGGATGCCTCCGGTGATAAATCCGGACAGTGGTTTGCAAAGATCAAAGATGTCATCCCGCATTGTGATATCTTCATTCCGTCTTTCCAGGAAGCCAGAATGTATGCTGGCAGTGACAACCTAAAAGAAATCACACATTTCTTCAGTCAGTTTCATCTGAAATACTTTGGCATCAAGCTTGGTGCAAAGGGAGTATATGTCACCGACTTCAAAGAAGAATACACACTGCCAAGCCTGTATGAAGGTATTCCGGTGGACACCACCGGTGCCGGTGATTCCTTCTTTGCAGGTTTTCTGGCCGGGTATCTGAAAGGATATAATCTGAGAAGCTGTGCTCTGATCGGTTCAGCCCAGGCAGCTTTGGTCATGAGATCCTATGGCGCCAATGTCTCTGCTGGCAATTGGAATGATGTCACGTCATTGATCACGCAAAAAGGTGAAATCATCACAAAGTAAAAGAAACAGGAGACAGCATCTGCCATCTCCTGTATCTGATACGTAATACACAAACTGTCTTATTATATTGTTACTCAGTGAGGAAACTTCCTGCGGATATACATCGCAGAGGCAAAGGCCGCGCCAAATACAGCCAGTGCCCCGCCACATACCACATACAGTCCCGTAAGCATTGTATTCACGCCTGTCTGAGGACTGACTTTGTCATCACTGTTTGTACTGGCATCATAGGAAACACTGCTCACCGGATCTGTCTTCCAGTTGGTGAAGGCATAGCCTTCCATAGCCTCTCCTGCATCCTCATATGCATCGAAGAAAATTTTTTCTCCAACATTGAGATGATACGTATTGATTTCATCAAAATCCCGATCATACAGAAACCCATCATGATCGCCACAGGTAATTATCTGGGGGCTGCCTGCTTCACTCTGTTCGGCAGCCACTTGTGCAGATGGGACCAGAAATGCTATGGCAAAAGCACATATCATGCAGGATGTATATCTTAGAATACGCATATTACTCCTTTCTTGATAAATCAGCTTTTTCATTTTAGGAAGGCCGGTGCAATTCCAACAGTACGAATCTGACTGTCTTTTGTGCATAATCAGTCATTGACAAAACAGTTGAACAGGACAGATCAGACAATCTGCCCTGTTTTGATCAAATCAATGTTTCTTCAGCAGATACATGGCAGCACAGGCGGCTGTCACAGAACCTATTAACAATTCAGAGAAGCCAAGCGCATTGGTGCCAACACCCGTCTTTGCACTCGTTCTGCTACTGTCTGCATTGGTATTTGTAACAGTTGTCTTTGCTTCACTTGTGGAATCTGCTGTTTTTGCTGTATCTGCAGTATTTCCTGTTGTTTCAGAGACAGCAGTGTTTGATCCTGTGGTTTCAGTCTTCTGACTGTCAGAGCCTGTTGAAGAATCTTTGCTTTGATCATCAGCAGCCGGTGCTTTTTCCCAGCCTGCATACAGAGTCATATCAGCTGTGATTGTCTTTGTATCATCTGAGAAATCATACAGTGTTGTGCACTCTGGATCTGTATACCAGCCTGTAAATACGTAACCATCTGCAGTTGGATTTGTCTCTGGAGCCGCAACAGTCGTGTTGTACGTCACATTGTACTTCTTATAGGCATCGGTATCACCAACGCCGTTATATCTGAAGGTCACAATCGGATTGACCATGAAGTCACCGTTGAAGGCATATGTACGGCCGAGGCGATATTTGTCTATATCATCAAAGTACTGATATCCATAGAACACAGTTGATGCATCATTTTCGATGTCACTATCGATGATTGTTTCCCCGGCACTGTCACCTGTAATGGAAAGTGAGGTATCGGACAGATCCTCAGCCGTCATGATGTCGCGATAATCTGACCTTGTCATTGTTATTGAAGAGTTGTATGTACGAGTAATATGGTCCATGGTTATCGAATGTTTATATTTCGACATGGCCGCGTCTGTTCCATCCGGATCCGCCTGATTAATCAGAGCATCCTCCGCATAAACAAATCCAAAATACAGCGAGTAGTCTTCTGTAAAACCATTGCTTTCATAATGAAGAACATAGGGACCTGACTTGAATCTGCTCGTGTCGTTCTGGTTGATATAGTAGGTTTTAAGCTCTGTATTACTGTCTCCTGAAGTATCTACCGACAGCCAATCCTCCAGGTCATATTCAATTGTCTGAGGATCACTCACTTCACTCTGCTCTGCGTGCACCTGTGCGGCTGGTACAAGGAAACACAGGGATGCTGCACCTAACGCACAGGCAGCGTATCTTACAATTCGCATATCTTTCATCCTCTGATGGCAGTCTGCTGCCATCTCTTTCTAAGTGATGTCATTGTACGAATGATACGTAATGTGTTTCAGTGCCGTTTTTGCCAGATTGCTGCCAGAATCAGTGCTTGACAAACTCTGTGAACATCCAATTTTCTTAAGATACGGAAAAAGGCAGAGCAGGAAATTCCTGTTCTGTCCGATCATTCATGTTGCTTCACCAGCAAGACTGCTGAGTGCATGTATGATCATTGCTGCGGGATGTCAATGACATCCACTGCTCTGCCAGCAGAAAGAGATATATTTCTTCTGCTTTCGTTATTAGCTAAAGCATAGTTCATGGCATCTGCTGCCGTCTTCACTCTTCTTTTGGCAAAGAATGGTGCGAAGATTGTTTTTGTACTGGCACCCGTCTCGATATCCAGATAGGTTGGAACACCTGCAATGATGTCACTGATGCCGATCAGAAGTAAAATGATGCCAAGAAGCGAAGAACTGTCGGCAAGCAGATCAGAGCCAATGCCGGCAAGAATGATGCCAAAAATGATACTCTTCAAACGGATGCCTGTTCTGACCGAGACCGAGGAGACATTGCTCATGGGAATGGTCTGTCTGTTGGTACCGGCTGGAAGAAAGCCAAGAACCGTATTCCGTGTTTCTATTTTCGTGACCTGGTTATCTACCTCGATATGTCCCTTGATCCAGAAAAACAATGGAGAAATGGGAAAATCAAATACAACTGCCATACGTTTCAGTCTCCTTTCCTTTAAATGACAAAGCTGGAAATAGTGGAACAGATCTGTTTGATATCTACACGTGACTTGAAGTCAAACTGCAGCTGTGCACCATTTGCATATGCAAGCGTCAGCTCTATGTCGATATCCAGAACACCTGCTGTTTCCACACCAAAGAACTGCACCTTGGAATAGGGATAGGAAAAATAAGAAGTCTTCTTGCCAGTGATTCCCTGTACATTGACAACAATAATTCTCTTGTTGGTAAACAGCACCTGATCTCTGACGGTCTGGAATGCCTGAATAACCTGTTCACCATTCACCAGAAACATGGATACTTCCTGGCGCACCTGGCCAAGAGAAATTTCTTTCAGATTAAAACGGTTGGCATCTCCCAGGATGCCTGTCGATACATTTGCCATTAAACATGTCCTCTCGTTACAACAGTTATTGTAAAGATGGAAGGAAGCGTACAAAAGCACCGCTGATAGCCTTGCATCGGCGTAATTGGCAATTGACAAATATAGCTGTTAAGGCATATCTGGCGGACAATGGCGGCCCCTGACAATAGAGAAACTCTTCATCTTTTGTTATGGTTCTTTTGGATCACCAGTGCGGTGGCGGTTGACACCTCCAGGATGCACACACACGAGTAACGAGAAATGATGTCATCTCGTTAAAGATTCCCGGCATTGGAGGAGTGCTTATGAGTGATTATGAAATTCTCAGTATCATTTTGGGAATATTATCTTTGCTTGTGGCTGTTGCGACGATAGCTTATAAAGCTGGACGAAACAACAAAAAATGACCGCCTGCGTTCGAAGTAAAGCGGTCATCGCTACACGGAGGGCCAGCCGTCACCGGTGGCCCTTTTCCATGACTATTGTAACACAGAATCAGATCAATTTATGGCAAAGGCCAAAGTAAAATGGCCTCAGCATTCTCACCAAGGCCATTCTCTATGGGGGATATCTCAAAACAGCTGGGGGTGCTGCTTTGGATATTACGCTTACATCTACATAATAATGAAGCCGGAAATGATTTCAAGATGAAAATGATTATTTCATGCGTTGATTTCATCATTCATGCATGTTTTTCAGAAAAGCAACTGTACCAATAGCATATAACACACCGTCCCACCGGCAATGGACAATAACATCTGCCGTTTCCAAAGATGCAGTGCTATGGTGACACCAATGGCAATCAGTTCCGGAATGCCATATGACCCTGAGATAAATGAAACATTGCGCAGGCAGTCATGAATGGCACGGCGGGAAAAATTGTGGCAGAGAAAGTGAAACTGGCAGCCCAGGCAAATGCCATCTTTAACAGCATCTTCCCTTCCTCTTTTTCATACCATCCTTTAAGTTTTTACCGCTGGCTCCCGATTTCTTCCAAAGAACCGGGTGATGTCATTGAAAAGAAGCTGCTGCAGAATGGACTGCGCGTCTATCACTCAGACCGCTTTCTGGCTGGGCCAAGAGATGAACAGTGCTATCTGCGCATTGCCTTGTCCACTGCCGCAAACACAGATCAACTGCACAATGGTCTGACCAGACTGAAAGCAGTACTGGCAGATATGCAATGATGATTTGAAGAAGAACGCAATCTGGTCTAGACTGAAGACAGGAGTACTTATGCATACAACATTGAAAATCATGATCGCAGCCAGTGTGACAGTTCTTTGCGGCTGCTCGTCTTCATCCGCTGTTTCACCTTCTCCTTCTTCAGAACCCACTGCTTCATCCAGTCCTGTCGTTTCTGCAGCACCATATGTGCTTCCTTCTGCTTCACCTGCCACTGTTTCCACATCACTTGTTAAAAGCTGGTCCAGCCAGGAGATCGAAGATGGCAGCACGCACACATTACAGACACCGGTGATTGCGGATGTTACTAGCACAGACAATCAGATCACCATCGCCTGGAATCCTGTATCCGGGGCATCAAAGTATGATGTGTCCTGGGGCAGAGCAGATTATCTGACAAGTG